>WQZU01000004.1 GCA_009780575.1 Candidatus Methanomicula labiotermitis | reverse complement strand
TACTCCGGCCAATTTCTCTTATATTGTTTACTGCATTCCATCCCTGCCATCGTCTGGCTCCTGCTTCGTTACAAGCGGCCGGACGATGGTTCTCCAGCTAATTACGATTTATCAAACACAGTTTCATTAACAGACATTTTTTTAATTTATTTATGCAATCGGATATAATATATAATGAAGGTATAGCGAAAAATAAGCTTATTTAAGTGAAGTTTCACGCAGCGCCGGGATGAAAACGTTTGAGATGGGCGTGGCAGCGATAAAAGGTTAAATATTGTGATTATTGACGCTTCCATGGAATATCTGTCGGGCCTCGTGTTCAATGGGTCGGGATTCAGTGACGGATATGTCGGAATAGAGAACGGAATCATAGCTGAGGTCGGGGACGGAAAACCTCCCGGCCGGCCGATCGCCGAAGGTATCGTGACACCAGGATTGGTAAATGCGCATACACATTCGGCCGACGGCCTTTTGGCGTTCAGCGGAAAACCGGATCTGAAGGAACTTGTGATGCCTCCGAACGGTATGAAGCACGTTTACCTGAAAAACGCATCCGAAGAGGAATTGGTCATGTCAATGCGCTCCTTTTCGGATGTTATGCTCAGCACCGGAACCACAGGTTTCATAGATTTCAGGGAAGGCGGGAGGAAGGGCGTTGAACTTATGAAAAGATCCTCGCCGGCGCAGAAAGGGATGATACTCGGCCGCCCGCTGGGCAGATACGATGCGAACGAGCTGAATGATATCCTGGAAGTATCGGACGGAATAGGATTGTCAAGCATATCGGACGCGGATAAGAGCGAACTCGACGCGATCGCCGATCATGTGCACAGAAAGGGGAAAGTACTCGGGATACACGCAAGCGAAAGGATAAGAGAGGACATCGGAAGGATAATGTCCCTTTCTCCGTCCTTCGTTGTCCATATGGTGGAAGCGACCGACGCCGACATGAGAATGTGCGCTGACAATAACATACCGATCGTCTCTTGTCCCAGATCCAATATATTCTTTGGGAAGACGCCTCCGATGAAAAGACTGATCGATTCGGGCGCCGATATTGCAATAGGGACCGACAACGCGATGTTATGCGTCCCGGATATGCGCGCCGAAGCGGAAACGTTCGCTTCGATGCTGGAATCGAAAGGCCGCTATGAGGACCATATCATTCGTTCATTACTGATGAACTGTGGAAAAATATTATATGGAGCGGACAAGTTGCGAGTGCGTACAGGAATGCCGGCGGACGTCGCTGTTTTCCGGATGTCAGGAAGAGGAGCGGTGAAAGACATCACCGATCCGCGGAACGACATGGAAAAAGTGGTGTTCGGAAGAACGGCCGTATGATCGCCGCCGACCGCCTGAAAAAGCGGATCGGAATAAAGCGGTCGGTAACATGTTAGACAAAGGTGATGGTCAATGAAGTATGTGTCGGATATAATGAACACCCCTCCCATCGTAGTTGTGGTGCCGGGAAGCCGCAACGACGCGATAAACAAGATGGTTAAGCACGGTGTCACGGGGCTGCCCGTCGTCAGATCAACGGATGGTATGCTGGTGGGCATCGTTTCCAGAAGGGATGTGTTCAAAAGGTTTGACGAGGACCAGCTGTCGCTCATCATGAAAAAGGATATAAAAACGATACAGCAGGATGCGACCGTCGAGGAAGCGGCGGAGATATTCACGAAATACAGGATACACAGGCTCCCGGTCCTGGGTAACGGGAAATTAGTAGGGATCGTAACTCCGACGGACCTTCTTGACGTGGTCTCCAAACAAAAACTGAACATCACCGCGGAAGAGGTCATAAACACGACCTGCGTCACGGCGCACGAGGATTCGCCGCTGTCGTATGTTGTTCACGCAATGAGGATAAGCGATGTTCCCGCGATGCCCGTTCTGAACGCAGGCGGGAAACTTACCGGTATAATAACAGACAGAGACCTTTTCGTCGATCAGGTGAAGGATCCGAAAGCATTGAACGAACTCGGGATAACGGATGCGTATGAATCGCTTGCGGGCTACAGGAACGTGCTGCCGCTGTTCTACACGGCAACAGACAGATCGATACCGCAGGATTATCATGTGAAGGATTACATGATACGCAACCCGATGACAGTTTTCAAGAAGACCGCCGTATCCGAAGTTGCCAAACTGATGAAGGCGAACGATTTCGGTCAAATTCCCGTAAGGGATTCCAAGGATGACCTCGCAGGAATGATATATGACATAGACGTGATATCCGCGCTGTGCAAGAAGTGATCACATGTCCCCGGAGTCATCAGATCTGTTCTCACTATGCAAAAGGCGCGGTTTCATATGGCCGTCATACGAGATATACGGCGGAGTCGCCGGCATGTTCGACTACGGCCCGCTGGGATGCGTTCTGAAGAACAACATAGTGGAATCGTGGAGATCCCTCTACAGGGACAGGGAAGGCTTCATCGAGATCGATTCGGAGACCGTGAATCCGGCGCCGGTCTTCAAGGCATCCGGCCATATTGATGAATTCTCAGATCTGATCACATATTGCGAAGGATGCAGAGAACCGTTCAGAGCGGATCATTTAGCGAAAGGCCTGCATGACAATCCCGATGTGCTTTCTCCGAAACAGCTTGAGGAACTTTTCAAGAAGAACGGCGTCGCATGCCCGGAATGCAAAGGAAAGCTCGGACCGGTCGAAGAATTCAACCTGATGTTCAAGACAACGATCGGACCGGGATCATCGAGAGTCGGTTACCTGAGGCCGGAGACGGCGCAGGGAATATTCGTGAATTATCTTAATCTATACAGATACAACCGCGAGAAACTGCCATTGGGAGTCATACAAACGGGAAGAGGATACAGGAACGAGATCGCTCCGCGTCAGGGCATGATAAGGATGAGAGAGTTCAACATGATGGAAGTTGAACTTTTCGTTGACCCGGATAATAAGGATTGGGACCGGTTCCCGATGATAGAGAATGAGAAGATGACGCTCGTTCCCGGCGACGGCAAAGAGATGATTTTAACAGTAGGCGAAGCGGTCAAAAAAGGGATAATAGCCAACAGGGTGCTCGCGTACTTCGTGTACGCAACGCAGCAGCTTTTGATATCCTTGGGCATTGACCCGGAAAGATTACGGTTCAGGCAGCATCTTTCAGATGAGATGGCCCATTACGCGGCGGACTGCTGGGATGCGGAAGTTCTGCTTTCATACGGATGGACCGAGGTGACCGGAATAGCGGACAGAGGCTGCTGGGACCTTTCCAGGCACGCGGAGTTCTCAGGCGTTGATCTGACGCATTTCAGAAGGTTCGACGAACCTAAGGAGATGGAGATAGTTGCGGTCAGGGCCAAACAGAAAGAACTCGGCCCGAAGTTCAAGGATAAAGCGAAGGACATCACGAAGGCAATAGAATCGAAACAGCCGGAAGACATCAAGAACAATTCACTGAAGATAACGGTCCACGGCGAAGATATGGAAATCGGATCTGAATTCTTTGAGGTTGTGAACATAAAGGAAAAGGTCTCCGGCGAACGTGTCATACCGCATGTCATAGAACCGTCGTACGGGCTGGACAGGATATTCTATTCGATACTGGAACATGCTTACAATTACGATGAGAAGGAAGATTATGTGACGCTCCGCCTGAAACCGGGGGTCGCTCCCGTGAAGGTCGGCGTGTTCCCGCTTATGGACAAGGACGGACTTGATACCATTGCGACGTCGATATACGAAAAACTGCGTATGAACGGTATCGAATGTTATTACGACACTTCAGGCGCCATAGGAAGGAGATACGCGCGTATGGACGAAATAGGGACGCCGTGGTGCATAACCGTTGATTACGATACGATCGAAGACGGAGTCGGCAAAGACACGGTGACGATAAGGGACAGGGACACAAAGGAACAGAGGCGCATAAGGATCGATGATGTGAACAGGACCGTTGCGGATATGCTTCGTCCATGCTGACGCCGTATATCAAAAATCGGCAATT
Source organism: Candidatus Methanomicula labiotermitis (assembly GCA_009780575.1). GTDB lineage: Archaea > Thermoplasmatota > Thermoplasmata > Methanomassiliicoccales > Methanomethylophilaceae > Methanomicula > Methanomicula labiotermitis. Next base: position 54,701 of record WQZU01000004.1, on the reverse strand, counting down.
AGGCGGGCATCATATTCGGCCGCATCGGAAGTAAAATATTCAATGCGTCCTCTTTACACCAACTTTATATTCTTTTCGTATAAAATCCGAAATGTCCGGTGTAAGATCGTTATACCTCCGTCATAATATATTCGCCCGCTCTGTTAATACGGGCATGGATGCGTCCGCCATCCATAGTGTTATATGCAACGTTCGCAGATTTTGTTACGGTGACAAGATGGGAGTAAAAGATTTACAGGACCTTAAGAAAATATCCATGCTGCGGTCGCAGATCGACGGCAAAGGGGTCGCCGCGATCATGAGCGAGGATTTCGGAACCGTTTCGCCGGATGATCGTGTTGTTGATGCGCTTCATATAATGAAAGAGAGAGGAGCGCATGATGTCCCGGTCGTCAGCGGCAACGAATACATAGGTTCGGTGATATACGGAACGCTTCTGAGGAAAAAGAGCGTGATGCTTGACAGCAAGATAAGAACGGTGATGACAGGCGCACCGTCCGTGACCAAATCGGCGAAGATAACGGAAGTGGCCGAACTGATGATATCGAACAATGCAAGGCAGATACCCGTAATTGACAAGAACAAAAGGATAAAGGGCATAATCTCGAGGTCAGCATTGACGGAGGTCGCGGCGAACATCAAAGCGTTCCGTGACATCAAGGTATGGGAGATAATGACCCCTTCCGTTGAAACGGTGAAGGAGAACGATGTCCTTGAGACGGCGATCGAAGTGATGAGAGGGCTTGACGTAAGGACCGTACCGGTAGTAGGCGGAAAGGGAGAGGTCGTAGGCATAGTGGGAATGAAAGAGATCATCGGTCACAACTGGAGACGCAAGAACAGACAGACGGTCGGCGACCTTTCCGGTGAAAGCAACCCGTCAACGATATTGGTGGAATCCTTCTGCGCTACCGCTCCCAAGACGATACCGTGGGATGCAACGATAGGCGAAGCCGCTGAGGTGATGCTCGGCTCATGCATTTCCACGCTGCCGGTGGTGGAGAACGAAAAACTTGTCGGAATTCTTACGCAATATGACATAATAGAAATGATGGCCGCCTGCAGGGAACGGGAAATGATGTTCATCCAGATAAGCGGACTCGAAGATGATGACAGGGATTACGTGAACAACATCGACGATATAATAAAACGTGAAATGACAAAGATCGCAAAAGTAAAGAGGCCGCAGTCGCTGACGATACACATAAGCAAATACAACACAGCGGGAACAAAGAACAAGTACAGCGTCAACGCAAGACTGATATTCGACGGCGGTCTGATATCCGCAAAGGAAGTGGAATGGGATCTCACGAAAGCGGCCGAAGATATTCTTAGAAATTTATCCACGAGGGTCATGGACATGAAGGAGGAGAAGATCGACAGCAGGAAAAAGAAAAAATAAACCGTTTCCTGCGATCATCATCAAACCATTTTCAACACATATTAATATTTCACAGAGTCCTGGGCATTAGTGATAAGTTGACATATTACACTGCGATCTACACGGAAAAACCGCTCGAGGAAATTTTGGAAAGATGTGCGCAACCGAAGTTCTGGAGATTCGGGGCAAACAGAGGAAACGTGGGGATAGTCGAAGGAGATATCGGAAAGGATCCGAACGGTGCCGATGAGTTACGTCTGACGGAACACTTCTATACATCCGGCTACGGAACATATTCAGATGATGTATTGTGCTTGGCCGACGAATATCTGAGGATACTTGGCGGCAAGATATACATCATGGATCTGTTATGCGAGGGATGCGAAGAACTTGATGTCATAGATCTCGAAGGACTTGAAGGGTTTGAAGGAGTTGTAGAGATCTGGAAATCTTATTTCAGAATGTCCGATAAAATAGAGACCATTGACCTGAAGGACATATCGGAAAGATTGCACGACAGAACAATTTGCGGAACAATGGTCCGTCTGAATCCTTACACCATCTATGAGGTGGTGAACAGCGCTTACAGGCATGAGTAGGAAGAACAGCATAGCTTTGCAGCAGTATGACCATATGATCTCCAATCAGCAGTTGTCTCACAATCTTTTTAATACTTTTTCTATGTTCGGAGAGGTTACATGTCGCAATATGATCCCGCTTCCATCGAAAGATGCTGGCAGAAAATGTGGAAAGACGAATCAGTATATCGTTTTGACATAGAGTCCGGTCTGCCCGTCTTCAGCATAGACAATCCTCCCAGATATACTTCCGGATCACTGCATCTGGGTCACGCGACAGGATATTCAATGATAGATTTCGTTGCCAGATACAGAAGGATGAGAGGCTATAACGTTTTCTTTCCGTTATGTTTCGACGTCAACGGTACGCCGATCGAGGTCAGGGTGGAGAAGAAGCACAATATCACCAAACTCGATCTTCCCAGGAAGGAATACAGAGAACTCTGCTCGGAATTCGCGAACAGTTTCATCGATGAGATGATACATCACTTCGAGATCCTCGGTGAAAGTATGGATCCGAGCATCTATTATCAGACGGACGCTCCGTATTACAGACGAATAACACAGATATCGTTTGTCAAACTGTTCAACGAAGGTCTCGTGTACAAAGGGAATTTCCCGGTCAACTGGTGTCCGAGATGCATGACCGCACTCGCGGATGCGGAGGTCGAGTACCGCGAGAACACCACGAAACTGAATTACATAAGGTTCATGATAGACGGTACGGACGGTCATATCACCGTTGCAACGACGAGGCCGGAACTGCTTTGCACATGCAAAGTGGTTGCGGTACATCCCGAAGACAAAGAAAAGAAGCATCTGATCGGAAAATATTTGGTCACTCCGATCTACGGACGAAAAGTGAAGGTCATTGCGGATCCGAAAGCGGATCCGGAGTTCGGCACCGGAAGCGTGATGATATGCACGATCGGCGACAAGAGCGATCTCGAGTGGGTGATGAAATACAAACTGGAGATGGAGAAAGGCATTGACGAGTTCGGTAAGATGACCTCTCTTGCAGGGAAATACGAGGGCATGAGCGTCAAGGACGCACGCGCCGCAGTGATAAATGATCTCAAGGACAGCGGATCACTCATAAAACAGGAGAACAGCGAACAGAACGTTTCAATATGCTGGAGATGTCATACTCCGGTTGAATTCCTGCAGGTGCCGCAATGGTTCCTGAAGACGCTTGAATTCAAGGAACGCGTTCTTAAAAGAGCGGACGAGGTCAACTGGTATCCGGAGTTCATGAAGATAAGATTACAGGATTGGGTCAATTCGCTGGAATGGGATTGGGTCCTGAGCAGGCAGCGTGTGTTTGCAACACCGGTTCCCGTATGGGAGTGCGGAAGCTGCGGCGAAGCCGTCGTTGCCGACGAGAAACAATGTTACGTTGATCCGACCGAAGATGATCCTCCGGTCGAGAGATGCAAATGCGGCGGAGAACTGATAGGATGCACGGATGTGTTCGATACATGGATGGATTCATCCGGATCGCCGTTATACAACACGTTCTGGGAACGTGACGAGGAGATGTTCAAAAAACTGTTCCCGATGTCCCTGCGGCCGCAGTCTCATGACATCATAAGGACGTGGGCGTTCTACACATTACTGAGGAATGAACAGATAGCGTCGTCAATACCATGGAAGAACATCATGATACACGGTTTCATAATGGCCCCGGACGGGACGCCTATGCATTCGTCCATCGGAAATGTGATCGATCCGATACCGATAATAAAGGAATACGGCGCTGATGCACTGAGATATTATGCATGCACATGCTCCATGGGAATAGATCACGCGTTCAGAGAGAAAGACGTGATAAGGGGAAGGAAGCTCTGCAACAAGGTGTTCAACATCGGGAAATTCATAGGTCCGAGATTTGATTCGAAGCCCGCTGAACCTAAAGAATTAAGAATATCGGACAAGTGGATACTGAGCAGATATTCCGACACCGTTGCGTCGGTGACGCAGCACTTTGAATCATACCAGTTCGATAAGGCCATGCGCGATGCGGAGAGTTTCATATGGCATGAACTGGCGGATCATTACATCGAGATGGTAAAATCAAGGAAGGACGATGCGGCCAAGTACACGCTTTACACTGTTCTCTTAGGCAGTATAAAAATGATAGCTCCGTTCATGCCGCACATATCGGAAGAGGTTTACCAGGAACATTTCAGGAAATACGAGAACACGAAAAGCATTCACATCTCGCCGTGGCCGGTTCCCGTATCAAAGCATGCGGACGCTGAAAGATCGGGTAATGTATTGAAAGATGTGATAGCGGCGATACGCAACTGGAAATCGGATAACAAGTTGCCCCTCAACACCGAATTGGCGATGGTTGAACTGATAGGCGATGTTCTTTCGCTCAACGGTGCGCGCGATGACATCACGGAAACGGTAAAAGCAAGATCGCTTGTGATCGCGGAAAAGGCAGATATAAAAGAAGAGGTAACAGCCGTCAAACCGATTCATTCGAAACTCGGACCCGCGTTCAAAGAAAAAGCTAAAGCCGTTGTATCGGAAGTATCGAAGATGGATCCTTCGGAAGCGGCATCCGCATTGGTAGCCGGCGGCCTTACAATAACGGTTGACGGTGACTCCGTGACATTAACAAAAGAGTTCTTTGAACTTGAGAGATGTCTGATGCTCAACGGCAAACAGGTGGAGACGATACAGGTCGGAGACATACTCATTGCCATAGAACCCTGATACGTTTGGAAACGTTCATCACAAGCGTTTATTGGATCACGCGAACTGATATGCTCTTCCCTTTGAACTTACAGCGCGGAAGGTCCATTGCCATACGGTTCGCGAATTCTTTATGAACCTGTACAACAGATGAATCGTCGCCGAGTTCGATCTTCCCGATGGATGCGTCACGCACCCTGATGTCGCGTATCAAAAGATCCGCGAGGCCAACCTTCCCGAGGCCGTCGTTCTTTCCCAGGTTGAGTTCAAACTTCACCATTCCGTATACGTCCGAGATGTGATCGTAATCTATAACTTTACGAACGGTGTCCTTACCTTCCGCATCGGGAACGTCTCTCAGAACTATGTCCATGCCGGTATACGCAACGATCTCGCGTATCGCATACTCTTCATTGGATGTGACGAAAGAGACCGCCGTTCCTTCCTTGCCGGCCCTCCCGGTCCTTCCGATGCGGTGAATGTATGTGTCAACGTCATCGGGAACATCGTAATTTATAACGTAGCTTATATCATCGATGTCAAGCCCTCTGGCCGCTACGTCAGTTGCAATCAGTATGTCTATACGGTCTTCCCTGAACTCTTTCAAAACCTTTTCGCGTCTGGACTGAGGCATATCACCGTGTATCGCCTCCGCTTTGTAATTGAGGCCTCTCAGCCTGTCGTCAAGTATGTCGACCATCCTTTTCGTGTGACAGAAGATTATTGCCTTCGGCTTATCGATGTCAAGAATGCGGCAAAGCGCCCAGACCTTGTTCCTTCTTCCGACGCTTATGTAAAATTGTTTGGTAAGATCCAGCACCAATTCATCCTCGGATACCGTTATTTCTTCCGGCCGGGTCATGTAATCCGTTGCCAAACGTCTTACATTCTCGGACATCGTTGCTGAAAAGAGCAACGTTTGACGCTCCCGAGGCGTTGATGAAAGTATGAATTCAATGTCCTCAATGAACCCCATGTCGAGCATACGGTCCGATTCATCAAGAACAAGAACGGAAATGTCCGATAAGTTCAGACTGCCGCGGATCATCATATCCTTAACTCTTCCCGGCGTCCCGGCGATAACGTCCGCGCCTTTGCTCAGCTTTGCCGTCTGAACCTCAATGGATGCGCCTCCGTATATCGCAACACACTTGTGCCCGGAATATAAGGCAAGCTTATTGATCTCATCGGCCACCTGTGTTGCCAATTCCCTTGTCGGCGCAAGTATGATCGACGTCGGTATCTTACGTCCCGGTTCCGTCCTGGATAGGATGATCGATCCGAACGCACCCGTCTTTCCTGTTCCGGTCTGCGCTTGCGCGAACATATCCGTTCCTTTTATGCCCTCGGGTATCGCTTCTTTCTGTATGGGAGTGGGCGACGTCCATCCCATGGTCCCCATCGCTTTAGCGATGCTTGACGGAACTCCTAACTTCTCAAACTCTGAAACCATGATATCACTGGCGCTGAAACTCACTGCCTGCGACCTCCGCAGACTCCGCTTGTAACAATAACAGATTATTGAATACGATTATATATACCTAGTCTGACAAAAACGAGTATAAGATATGATCAATAATGTGAAACCTCCGGACAGATGCGGAAATCAGGATGCCCGCGGACAGCCCGGGTAATATACGGTCTCCGGTCACAGCGTTCCGTTCATATCCAGTGTACTGACATTCAAATGAAAATTCAAAAAGATAAACTTTATATTCACTGATTTGTTCACGGGCTTCAAGCGGGTGTAGTGTAGTTGGCTATCACTTGAGCTTGCCAAGCTTAGGACTCGGGTTCGAATCCCGGCGCCCGCACTTAACTCTTCTATCATATGGTCAATCTTCGAAAATTATCAAGATGGTCAATCTTCGAAAATTATCAAGATGGTCAATCTTCGAAAATTGATGATTTTGCCGTATTAATCGCTTATCAAACACTCTCAATCTTCGCAACTGCACAATTTCAGAGAGAAAGCGGCCACGGTTCATCGTGCAATCATGGCGTCAATTCAATAAGAACACATATCCAATTTTTGCAGTATCCTTTTATGAAAATAACCAATTTCTGCACAATTATTTTTTTAAAAATTACAATTTCTGCAGTATTACCATTCACTGCCGGATTCGATCCAGTTGTACGATACTCATCGGGATGGTACGTCATTGACTTGTTTGAAGTTGGAGATCCATCTGATTCTGATATCAAGGAGATATGATTCAGCGTTCTTGTTTATATATCAACAAAGTGCTCGCGTATATAGTGATATTTTATGATAAAGCCTGTACCTGAATTCGCAGAGGAGTTGGCGGCCAATGGCGGATCGAGTGCCATGTTGTGTTTCCAGTGCGGCACGTGTACGCTCAAATGCCCGTCTGCCAAATACACGTCATTGAGAACGGCGCATATCATGAGAGCATCCCAGCTCGGGCTGAAAGATGAAGCGATAGACGGCGACAGCCTGTGGCAGTGCACCACATGCTACACGTGCGTGGAATGGTGTCCGCGTAATGTTCAAGTTGTTGATGTTATCACCGCGCTGAGGAACATCGCGGTCGCTGACGGGATGCTGCACGAAAGCCACAGGAAGGTAGCTCAGAGTTTGGTAAAATTCGGTCATACGGTTGAGAACAATGAAAAAATAAAAGCTCTCAGAAAAGAGCTCAGACTTCCGGAGAACCCGCCGACGGTAATGAACAACACGGCGGCGAAAGCGGACCTAGATAAAATACTGAACCTCACGGGATTCGACAAGCTGGTGAAATAAATGGCAAAATATGCGTTTTTCTTAGGGTGCATCACACCTTTCAGGTACCCCGGCATCGAAAGATCAACAAGGGAAGTGTTCAAAACGCTGGGCGTTGAACTTGTAGATCTGGAAGACGCAAGCTGCTGTCCTGCGCCGGGAGTGATAAAATCATTCAACAAAGCGACATGGCTGGCAGTAGCGGCAAGGAATTTAGCCTTAGCCGAGAAGAAAGGATTGGATATCGTGACGATATGCAACGGCTGCTACGGTTCATTGTTTGACGCAGCCCATGAGTTGCACAAGGATCCGAAGATCCTGGACGACGTGAATAAGATACTTTCTGAAATAGGATTGAAATACAGCGGCAAAACGAAAGTGAGGCATTTCGCTGAAGTTCTTTACAAAGAAGTGGGCGTTGAAAAGATAAAGAAAGCGGTAAAAAAACCGACCGGATACAAAACGGCGGTGTTCTACGGATGCCATTTCCTCAAGCCGAGTAAATTGAAACAGCTCGATGATCCCGAGGATCCGAAGATATTGGATGAATTGGTAGAGGCCGCGGGCGCTGAAAGCATGTCCCGCAAGGGGAAGGCGATGTGCTGCGGCGCAGGCGGAGGTCTGAGATCACAATTCGGCGAAACGGCAATGAAGTTCACAAAAGCGAATTTAGAGAGAATGAAGGCCGACGGCGCCGAGATGATAGTGGATGTCTGTCCGTTCTGCCATCTGCAGTTCGATGCGAGTCAGAAGGAACTCGGATTCGATCTTCCCGTTCTCCACCTGTCGCAGCTGTTCGGCATAGCGATGGGCATGGACGCCGAGGATCTTGGTCTGAACGCGCACATCACACCTGTTAAGCTTTAATTGAAAAAGAAGCGCAGAACTTCCGTTCAAATGCGTATGAAAAACGTAATATCAGGGATACCGCTGAACTGCGGAAAATGAAGACATACGTATAAAGCCAGGAACGATCGGCGATGTGTTAAATAATACTGAAGGACATATTAGCGAGGAGGATACGCTATGGCAAGATGGTCTAACAACAGAATATGCATGAGCGCAGACAAAAAACTGGAGAAATTCATCGTGGATCTGTCTCAGGAAACATCGTTCCACCGCGTGGATTCTCAGAAATTGAAATGCGGTTTCGGTTTGCACGGCGTATGCTGCAAACTTTGCGCAAACGGTCCTTGCCGAATAACCGAAGACGCTCCGAGAGGTGTTTGCGGTGCAAGCGCCGACGTGATCGCGGCGCGCAACTTCCTGCGTACGGTATCAGCGGGTTCAGGATGTTACATTCATATAGTGGAAAACACTGCCAGGAATCTCAAAAACGCGGGTCTCGCTAAAAACGAGCTGAAAGGAAAAAAGACGCTGCAGCGTCTTTGCGACATGTTTGACATAAAAGGTAAGGACGATCATGACAAAGCCGTCAAACTGGCGGATGCTGTGCTTGACGATCTTTATAAACCGGATTTTGAGAAGATGACGCTTACGAAGAAGATGGCATACGCGCCTCGTTACAAACGCTGGGAAGAACTCGGGATACTGCCGGGAGGCGCTAAATCAGAGGTGTTCTCAGGTACGGTGAAAAGCTCAACGAATCTGAACTCCGATCCGGTGCATATGCTGCTCCATTGTCTGCGGCTCGGTATATCGACCGGTCTGTACGGTCTAACGCTTACAAACCTGCTGAATGACGTGATCATCGGCGAACCGGAGATACGTATGGCGCCGGTAGGATTCCGCGTGATCGATCCGGATTACATAAACATAATGATCACAGGACATCAGCATTCAAAGTTCTCATATCTGCAGAACCGTTTGGTTGAAGATGAGGTCATTAAGAAAGCCAAGGCCGCCGGAGCGAAAGGATTTAAGATCATAGGCTGCACGTGCGTAGGCCAGGATATGCAATTGCGCGGTGCACACTGCACAAAGATATTTGACGGTCATGCGGGAAACAACTTCACAAGCGAAGCTGTTCTGGCAACGGGCGCAATTGACGCAGTCATATCAGAATTCAACTGCACGCTTCCTGGTATAGAAGCAATATGCGATGAACTGAAGATAAAACAGTTCTGCGTGGACGCCGTGGCAAAGAAATCGAACGCTGTATTGAAAGAATTTACATTCGAAACACGTGTATCTGTATTCGATGAGATCATCGACGGTATAATATCATCATACAGATCACGACGCGGCGTTGTACCTATGAAGCTGCTGCCCGAGCATGGCAACGGAAATTCTTTGACGGGAGTCAGCGAAGTTTCGCTGAAAGCTTTCCTCGGCGATTCATGGAAGCCGCTCATCGATCTTATCTCGGCAGGCACAATAAAAGGACTTGCCGGCGTCGTCGGCTGTTCCAATTTAACGGGAGAAGGACACGATGTGCTGACGGTCGAATTGACCAAAGAACTGATCGCAAAGGACATGTTGGTCCTGACCGCAGGCTGTTCATCCGGCGGTATCGAAAATTGCGGACTCATGATGCCCGAAGCAGCCGATCTGGCAGGCCCCGGCCTAAAAGCGGTATGCAAGAAACTCGGGATCCCGCCTGTGCTGAATTTCGGCCCGTGTCTTGCAATTGGGCGATTGGAAATAGTTGCCACAGAGGTCGCCGAAGCGCTTGGCGTAGACTTGCCGCAGCTTCCGCTCGTGCTCTCCGCGGCGCAGTGGCTTGAAGAGCAGGCACTTGCGGACGGTGCGTTCGGGCTGGCACTTGGTCTCCCGCTGCATCTGGGGGTCCCACCGTTCATAATCGGCAGCGAACTGATAGTCAAGGTGCTTTGTGAGGACATGAAAACCCTTACCGGAGGACATGTGATCATCAACGGTGACGCCGTCGAATCAGCAAAGATACTCGAGGACATAATCCTTCAAAAACGCAAAGACCTGAATCTGCCTTAAGAACAGATTCAAAACTACTCGATGCGGTCGATGTGTTTACGGATACGCATGCAGAACATCATTACGGGATCGAAGATCCGTGAGCTGACCGTGGAGAACGCCCTGATGACATTGGTAACTTACAAGATCATTGATTCCTGCGATCGTTACGTCAGAACGGAACGCAGTAAAAGGGCGAGGGAGATATTCGGATTCTTCGGAATCAAAGACCCTGAAGAGATACCTCATCCTAAGCTCAGGGAGATTATGCAGCTCAAATTCGGGAATTTAGGTTTAATCTATCGTTTGACTCGGACCTATGAAATTCGGTATGCAGATGTGTGCCGATTTCACATCACACGCCGCGCTCGGCCATCAGCGTCTTTATTTCCTGTTCGTTGATGCCTATCATCGCTTCGCCTATGTTCTCCGAGACTTCGGCAAGTATCCTCGGGTCGTTATAATGCGCAACCGCTTTTACTATGGCCTTTGCCCTTTTCTCAGGATCTCCGGATCTGAATATGCCGGAACCGACAAAGACTCCGTCTGCGCCCAGCTGCATCATCAGTGCCGCGTCTGCCGGCGTCGCAACTCCGCCTGCCGCGAAATTTGGAACCGGCAGCTTTCCGTGTTTGTGCACGTACATAATATTTTCATATGAAACGCGGAGTTCCTTCGCTTCCGCATACAGCTGATCCGGCCTCATTCCCTTTATTCTCGAGATATCGGAATTTATCTTCCTCATGTGGCGAACCGCCTGCACTATATCCCCGGTTCCGGCTTCGCCTTTGGTCCTCATCACTGCGGCGCCTTCACTTATTCGCCGCAAAGCTTCTCCTATGTCCCTTGCGCCGCATACGAATGCGGTTTGAAATTTCTTCTTGTCGACGTGATAAACATCGTCCGCAGGTGAAAGGACCTCACTTTCATCTATGCAGTCCACACCTATCGCCTGAAGTATCTGCGCTTCCACAAAATGTCCTATCCTCACTTTTGCCATGACCGGTATCTTAACGGTCGCTTGAATATCCCTGATCATCTTCGGATCGCTCATCCTCGATACGCCTCCGGCCGCTCTTATGTCGGCGGGGATCCTTTCAAGCGCCATGACCGCACGTGCGCCGGCGGCTTCCGCGATCTTCGCCTGCTCGGGAGAGGTGACGTCCATTATCACTCCGCCGTTCAATTTACCAATGAGACCGGAATACTTCTTTTCAGGCATATGTTTTCACAATCTGGAATGAAGAAGTTATATTTATCTATCATTGGTCCGACGGCCTGTTTTTAAATCTGCAGAAGAATGTCAACGAGTTTCGCAAACTCTCCCGTCTTATTTTTCAAAGCGGTATCATCGAATATTAATACGTTTTCAGACAATTCCGTCAGGCCGCACGCGCTGCATCCGCCGGGAACGGCCGTTATTGTTCTTACGTTGTTTTTCATCGTGTACGCTTCCCAGTCGCGCGTGAAATTCGGATCATTGATTACGCCGGCGCCTTTGGAAAGTAATATTAAATCAGTGTTATGCATCAATCCGCATCTCATTCTCTCAAGGAGCATCTCCAACGCGCGGGCGAATTGTTCTCCCGAACCCGATCTGTGAGATATCAGATTCATCATATCTTTACCGGATGACGGCGAAAGCACCGGAAGGCCGGAAGAGAAGTATGTCACGTTCACATCCTTATTGCGGAGAAAACGTTTCGTCAGTGCGAGCACAAGACCTTTCGATATCATCTCGGGTTCGCCGTACATGCTGTTCGAGGTGTCGATGACCATGAAGATGTTTCTTTCTTTACTGTACGTTTTTTCTTCGCTTTGCGTTTTTTCACTGTACGTTCTTTCCTTTCTCTCTTCGCCGTGTGTTCTTTTTTTTATTTCTTTGTTTTGTGCATTTTCTCTTCTATCTTTGACGCGGCTGATGAGTTCCGATCCCATGGATCTCATTATCTTCACGATCTGTTCCAGATCATCGTTTCGTTCTGTCAGATTTTCATATTTTGTATCGTTTTCCATAAATTCCGAATGTGCGTCTCTGACGGAATAATCGAATCCTGTTCCGGGACTGAGGGACGCTATGATATCCATGGTTCTGATGTGAGATGATATCTTTTTCCATGACTTTTTCATTGCTTCAGATACGTCACATGTTTCCGGTTGCGAGGACATAGACGGGAACACGGACGAAAAGACAGTTTTTAAAATAAATTTCGGAAGCAGATCACTTTTTTCAGCAGCGTTTCGCATCTCTTCCCATTCGTCGGATCCGATTATTTCTTTGATAACGTCTGATGTTTCCTTCGGATAAGGCGATTTGCGATTGAAAAGATCTGACGCCAGACACATCAGCGTATTCCTGCGAACGTTGAATGGTAGATCATTCGGTGCGATGAGCATGCATCGCATCTCTTCGGAATTGACCGTGTGATCCAACGAAACGGCGTGTGTCTGCATTTCCATCATCATTGAAGAATGAACTCTGTGTCTGCGGTCAGTCCTTCTATCTCAGCAAGCTGCGCCGACCTGAGGTTGAACGCATTGATCATATCCTTCCTGTCCTGTTCTGTGAGCCAGAAATTATTCTCCAGTTCTTTCATGAGCCTTACACGGTCGTTATCATAATTTTCCTCAAGCAGTTTTTTTCTTTCTCTCAGTGTTTTCGCTTCATTCAAGAATATTTCTTTCTCAGTTCCGTCGTTTTTCTTGAACAGATCCCAGCCGTACTTCGAGGAAAGAAGGGTTACTAATTCTTCATACGCGTACTTTACATAATCCTGTGAGTCGCTTTTCGCTATATGCGGGTCCGCATACGTGTGCGTAGGACGGCTTATATTATGCTCTTTCAACCTTTTCAGCGTAGGGAATGAACTGTTGCAGTCGTAACAATGTATCATCCTCGGGAAACCGGCGTTCTCGTCCACCGCACCTTTTGATTCAACCGAAAGTTTCAGCAGCTCATCCGCTTCCGCATAGAGTCCGCTGAGCTCAAGGCCTCCGGGAATACATACTGCGAATATTGCCTTCCGTATATCGTCTATCTCCTCCGGCCAATCCCAGAGCGTATACTGCAGCAGCGGTATGAACGATATCCCGACGCTTTTCACGCCTGCGGCGACGGCCGCGACCTTCATTGCATACAGGGAATCCTTCCATCTTTCATCCGATATGTACTTACCGGCGTCTTTGAAAACATCCCTCAGCGAAAGAATGGATGCGAGGACATCATCTTCAACCGGAATACTTTCCGCAGCTTTTTTTACAGAGGACACATCCTTTTGATCCGTTGCGGACGGTATCTTCATTTCTTCCGCACTGTCAATGAATGAAAGGAACGCCTCATCGGAACGCAGCGGTTCTATGAATATTCTGAACAAAAAACGATCGTATAACGAATACGCTTCATCGTCTTCGGACGGAACATCCCATGAAGATCCGAATACCGTCTCTCCGCTTTTCATCATTTCCGCAATGCCGTTCATAGCGGTGCTGTTAGCTTTGAACACATCATCCAGTACGATGATCGTTTTTTCATCAGCTTTCGAAATAAATTCATCTTTGTTCGCGGACGGTGAAATCGTATAAACAAAATCCTTCTTTCCTGCGGCAGCACACACATCCCTTATGATAAGATCCTTACCTGCGCCGTTCGGACCTATGAATACTATACTTTTCCCGGAGATCATTGAAAGGAACGCGGCAGACACCGCATCCGTTTTTTCTTTATGCGCGTTCCTAATAATTCTGACAGCCGCACTCATCTTTTCATTCGTGCCCATTGTATCGTCTTTATTGCTTGTAATATATAAAATAGCACCGCAGACATTTAAACCATTATAACGGTTTATACCGATGGTGTCATATGATAGGGCCCGGCGGAGAAAGGACATTGGCGTTGGGGATCGATGCGGGCGGTTCATACACGGATGCCGTTGTTATGGATGTCCGTACCAAGGAAATAATATCGAAGATGAAATCCAAGACAACGCACGATGACATGATCATCGGAATGAAGGACGCTATGAACGGATTGATCCTTAAACGTAAGTTCAATCCCAAGGATATAAAATTCGTTGGTCTTTCTACAACGCTGGCAACGAATTCGATCCTCGAGAGCAAAGGAGGAAAGGTCGGCCTTATAACAATAGGCTGGCATCCGGAGAAGGATATGCTCATGGAACCGTCAAAATCTTTTTTCGTTGCCGGCGGTCACGACGTGACCGGAGAGGCCATTGAAGGGCTGGATGAGAATGCGCTTATAAATGCGGCAAAGGAATTGGAAAATACGGCAGACAACATCGTAATATCGGCAAGATTCAGCTGTTTCAATGACGGCCACGAGAGACGCGCTAAACAGATGCTCGCCGATAAAGTGAGCGTTCCGGTCATTGCTTCTTATGAACTGTCCAAAGACATCGGAATGCACGAAAGGACGAACACCGCGATACTGAACGGAATGCTGCTGCCGGTGATCAACGATTTCATCACCGGCGTTCTTTCCCTTCTTTCACGGTATGATATCAGCGCGCACGTGATGATGATGAAAGGCGACGGAACGATGATGAGGATTGAAACCGCCCGGCTTAGGCCGGTGGAGACCATAATGTCCGGTCCTGCAGCATCGATAGTGGGAGGTCTCGCACTTTCCGGTTGCAGCGAGGGAGTTGTCGTTGACATCGGATCCACATCAACGGATGTGGCGTGCGTTAAGAATGGGATGCCTCCGGTAAGTAAGCACGGTGTAACGGTAATAGGTAAAAAAACACACGTCAGGACAATGGACGCATACACGGTCGCATTGGGAGGCGATTCGCATATTGATATGGATCCGGAAGGAAATGTTACTCTCGGACCGAAAAGATCGGTGCCGCTGGCAACGTCATCCGCAGAGTATCCGTCACTCAAAGAAAAGATGATAAAGGATGACAACGCCACATATCTGATACCTCACAAAAGCAAAACGCGTGCTTTGACACAGTCGGAAACGAAGGTACTGAATTTCATAGAGAAGAACGCTCCCTGCGTGATATCCGACATATCCGCTGAATTTCCGGTCATGCATACGCTGCCGTCGATCATTGATTCACTGATGGCCGCAGGCAGCGTAATATACACCTCGCTGACGCCAACCGATCTGATGGTCATTACCGGAAGATTCAAAACCGGTGATAAAGAGGCTTCCGGGATCGGTCTGGACGTCTTTTCAAGGAAAGCCGAAATGACAGGCGAACAATTCATCCTGAAAGTAATGGACCAGGCGGTCGTGAACTCCGGTCGAGCCATACTTGAAAAAGTGATCGCGGACGAAACGGGAAGCGCAGAATCCGATGAAAACATGAAAAGACTGATAGACGCGTCCGTAGGAAAGAACCGTTTCGGGATGATCGACACGAATCTGAGCCTGAACATACCGATAATCGGTCTCGGAGGCCCCGCGGCCGCATATCTGTCATCATTGAGGACAAGACTGAACACGAATATCATAATCCCGGAAAATCATGACATAGGGAATGCGGTCGGCACCGTGAGGAGCAAAATATCTGAAACGTCAACCGCAATGATCTTCCCTTCAAAGGACGGCGGGTACGAGATAAGGAGTTCCTTCAGCCGTGCGTTGATAGATATGCATTTCGACGACGCTGTTGCGCATGCTAAAGAGATAACATCATCGGACGCCGTCGAGAGGATAAAGAAACAAGGCGGTACGGATATACACGTTCATACGGAAACGGATAACGTGGATCCTAAAGACGTTGAAGACATCGAAAACGTTATAAAAATATCGGCGAGGGCGACCGGCGACCCGATGGAATACATCGTCGGTTTCAAATATCTCTGATCTCAAACATCTTTGATATTGACGGCGATGACAATATACGTGCGCATGTATTACGACGAGATATGACAGAGGCTTCATACGCATCGTACGGGACGCCCGCGGGAACATTATACATATGCGGATTCGGCGAAACGGTAACTTACATAGGCTTCGAGAAAACATTCACTCGGGAAAGGATCACTCCGCTCATTGAAAATGTAATAGAACAGCTGAACGAATATTTCAACCGTGAAAGAAAACATTTCACCATTCCGTTCGAGGTCGGCGGAAGCGAACTTCAGAAGAATGTCTGCAGCGCACTGATGAAAATACCGTACGGTGAAACGAGAACATACAAGGACATCGCCGAATCCGCAGGGAATCCGAAAGCGATACGAGCGGTGGCGACCGCCATCGGAAAGAATCCCGTCTCTTTGGTGATACCGTGCCACAGAGTGATCGGATCCGACGGGAAGATGAGAGGATACGCCGGCGGCATCCCGTTCAAGGAATATCTTCTGGAGCTGGAATCGTGAATTCCGCGAACATCATAAGGAAAAGATTCCTTGAGAACATTGACTCCGAATACAAAAAATTCAGCGAGACGACGATCGTACCGAAATGTTACGCGGTGGCGGGCATAAGGATGCCTGTAATAAGGCAGTTTGCTAAAGAGATATGCAAAGGCGACTGGAGATCATATCTTGACGCGGTTCGCGACGAATATTCCGAAGATATGATATTACGGGGGATGATCATCGCCGAAGCGAAGATGGACCTCGATGAAAGATTCGCGAAGATAAATGAATTCGTTCCGAAGATAGACAACTGGGGAATATGCGATTCATTCTGCTCATCGCTGAAAATCACAAAAAAGAACAAGGACGCCGTCTGGAATATGATAATGCCGTTCATCGGCACCGGAGAGGAGTTTCAGATAAGGTTCGCGGTAGTCATGATGCTCGCGTATTTCATGGATGAAGAATATGTTGACATGGTGATCGAACACATGGAAAAGATAAGGCATCCCGGATACTACGTAAAAATGGCGGTTGCCTGGTGTCTTTCCTATTGTTTCATAAATTTTCCGGAGAAGACGATGACATATCTGAAAGACAATACGCTTGACGATTTCACATTCGGCAAAGCATTAAGCAAAATAACCGATTCCTTCAGAGTCGGTGAAAATCTGAAAGACGAGATCAGGAAGATGCGCCGCAAATAGATCGAATCTGCAGCCGCGGCCGTTTGAACCGATCTGCGGCATACAACTTGTGCGGTTGCAGAAATATGCGATTCCGGCTGTCGTTCGGTCGCTACGTGTTCTTTTCCAATCTCACCGAGTAACGGCGGCAACAGAGGAAGAGAATGGCAACGCCGACGGGACAGTGACGAACTTCCGCCTTTAATTTGGTAACATTATCGGATCGGCAGACATCGTTAGCTTTATTATTCGGTTACACTATTTTACGCTTGAAGAAACAGGTGTGACAGCTCATAAGGATAAGTGATAAAATGACCATATCTTTGAACCCGACGGATGAACAGATGAAGCTCATGCTTATGTATGCCGAAACGAAAGGCATGACGATCGCAGACCTTATAGAGGACATCATGGAGCGGATAGAGGACGAACTCGACGCTAAGGCTGCAGACAAGGCGTTCGAAGATTTCTATAAGAATCCGGAGACGGTAACTCACGAGGAACTGATGAAGGGGCTCGGCTTCAAATGAGTTATAACGTGATATACAATAGATCCGTGCAAAAATACCTTGAAAAGATGGATTCCGCAGTATCTCTTAGGATAACGGCCTGGATAGAGAAGAATCTTGCGGGATGCGAAGATCCGAGAAGCGTCGGGCGTTACGCGGAAAATATGCAGGAACATGGAGATATCGTATAGGCGAATACAGAGTTATTGCAGAGATCAAAGACAAAGAACTGATCATCATAGTGATAGACATAGGGTCCAGAAAAAACATCTATGACTGATCCGTCGGCGGAAATATATCGGTTCAACGAGCCGTAGACGCGGTTTCACGGACTCAGACGGAATATTTTATAATTTTATTCATCTGCGGGCAGAGAAACGGAAAGCTATGTTGCAGCTTCCTTCGTGGGAGACCATGCACGGCCCCATGGGCTTACTGGGATCGCACGCTTTTCTGAACATCGGACATTCCTCTGATCGTATAACGCCTCTCAGGACCTCGCCGCATCTGCATCCCTTCGGTTCGTCATCCGCATAATGCGCATTGGCAAGAATATCCTCATGGACCTTTGACGCATCATGCGCTTCATACCGTTCTTTAAGGACGAGAGCACTTTTCTTAATCACCGGAAAACCTCTCCATGCCTTATCTGCTTCTCTGAATGTTTTAGCTATCAATTCCTGTGCTTTCAGGTTGCCTTCCTTTTTCACAAGACGCGAATATTCGTTCTCCACTTCCGCCCTTCCTTCCTTGATCTGTTTTGCGAGCATATATGACGCCATGAGAAGGTCCAGCGGTTCGAAGCCCGCGACCACCTGAGGCATTCTGTACTTGGAGGAGAACGGTTCGAATATGTTCAATCCGGTTATAACAGAAACATGCCCGGGCTGTATGAATCCGTTCACTTTTACCTCGCCCATGCTGAATATCGCTTCAAGTGCGTGAGGAACGATCCTGTGGCAGCTGTAGACGCTGAAATTTTTTGGTACATCCTTGTTCAGAGGCACCGCGGTCGTCGGTGCCGTTGTTTCGAAACCGACTGCCATGAATACTACGTCCTTATCGGTTGACGACGCCATTCTTACAGCGTCTTCGATCGAATACACTATACGGACATCCGCACCGTCCGCTTTCGCATCGTTCAGTGTTCCGGCGGCCGTCGGAACATTCATCATGTCTCCGAACACACAGACTGTTTTTCCCGATCCCGCTAACGTTATTCCGGCGGCGATCTCCGCGCCGGTGGTTACGCAGACGGGACATCCCGGCCCCTGCCGTATCTCCACTCCGGCTTCGATCAGAAGTTCTTCAAGTCCGAACCGCACCATGGTGTCCTGATGTGTTCCGCAAACGTGCATAAGTCTGCAGTCCACATTCAGCGCTTTGATATCTTTCAATATCCTTTCCGCGGTGCCGCCGTCTCTGAACTTAAACATCGATGCTCCTCACCTTTATTGATCTCACACAGCATTCCATGCCTTTTGTCACATTCACATGTCCGCCGCATTCCGGGCATGACAGCAACGGGATCGTGTGGTCATAACCGTCATTCTTCAATATCTTCGCCGGCCCGTCGAAATCACATGTTCTGCATTTGAGGCGAACGGCCTCATATTCTATCCTGAGCGCTGAACCGGATAATATCGTATCCTTTGTCATGACCTCGAAGGCAAACGTCATCTGATCTTCTCCGAGGTTTGTAAGTTCGCCTATCAGAATGGAAACCTCTTCGACACCGGCAACGCTGTGTTCCGACAGTTCATCCAGCACCGCTTTTATGATATCGGACATCACTGATACTTCATGCACACACAGTCATGAGCATCACAGATTAATTCGTTTTCATTCGCTTCGCTTGGTGCTTGTGACATTTACGCGTTTATGTATCCCATATCTGCATATTTGCCGATAGAGGATACGATGCGTAACATGCGCATCGGTACTGCGTGAGAAGCTGAATGCGGAATCGATCATTCCTGTCGAGGATATGGCGGAACATGCTGGAGCCGAAAGTAAAGAAAGACGTGTCTCTGGAGTTCACAGAGACAGGATGAAATTCTTCTTTGACGATGAGGAATACAATATGAGGCCGATTGAAACACGATGAATGAATCGTGTCGACAGCGTCGACACAATCGAGTTGATAACGGAATTCATCTACCTCGTGTGTACTGAACGTCATTCCTCTGCGTTGCCATCGACCGACAACAGCTCTTTGAACTCGGACAATTTCTGTTCTAACAGTTTTTTGTCTATTAACTTCAATTTATATTCGGTGATCATCGTCGGCGAAAGATTGCGACTCATGGCATACTCGACCACCCATCCTCTTTGCTCGCACACAAGATTACGCCAATGCTCGGATTTTCGTTCGGTCTTTTGTATTCACGGTCGAGAACTTCCAAGTAGAAATTCATCTTTCCGAGGTACTCCGGACGGAACTTGTCTATCTTCAGTTCGAATGCGACGAGACAGGACAGTGCGCGGTGATAGAACAAAAGGTCAACGTAGAAATCTGAATTTCCCACTTGTACTCTGTATTCCTCTCCGACGAATGTGAAATCCTTTCCGATCTCCAGAACAAAATCCTTCAGATTCCGGACGATCGCACGTTTAAGGTCGCTTTCCGTATATCCCTCCGGAAGGTTGAGGAACTCCAACACATACCTGTCAATCAATCTTATACTCCCGTCGTGGTGCCCCACTGGGACGATCTTCTGCGGCGAAAGCATGTATCTTTCATAATATCCGCTTCTGATCTGCCGTTCCAATTCACGTGTTGAGTATCTTTCGCGTACGCAAAGACCCATGTAGAACTCTTTCTCTTCAATGCTTTTTGTACCCGATAATATTTGCAGATGATTGGTCCAGCTTAATTGTGTCAGCAGTGATGACACAAATTCATTACCTTTGTAGGTCTCATAGAATTGCCGCATACGGTAAAGCCCGCGGCGCGTGAATCCTCTGAGGTCCGGGTGGTTCTCCTGGATATATTTCGCAGTCTCATCGATGAAAGAGTCGCCCCACGATGACTTCGAGGTCTCGCCACTGAGATATTCGCCTATGTTCCAATACAATTTTATCAATTCTGCGTTCACGCTCTGCAAAGCATTCTGCTTCGCCTGTTCGACCATGATAATGATCTTATTGATGTGCGGAACGATCTCGCTGCCCATACGATACAGATATCTAGGTATGAGATAAAGATTTCCTGTCATCGCTTTTCAGCCTTTGAGAAATGGAAGAAGATGCCACCGGTATACGGTATTTCCACAGTGCGACGCCTACGGATATGATATTCGGTAAAGGCGTGAACGCAGAAAGCCTAAACGACAACGCTTTGGCAAGGAATCTCGATTCTCTGTTCGATTCAGGCCTGGAAGAACTTTTTTGGAAGTGTTCTTCCGCGATGAAGAGGAAATTCGGGTTCGACTCCAAGGTACGGCACATTGACGCCACGAACTATTCCATCCATTCCGTTAAACCCGAGGACGATTGGATCGGAGAAGCCGTTCCAGCATTCGGCGGGAACGCGAAGAACGGACGGAACGATCTTCTTCAGTATACTGCCGCAACGGTCACCGACGGATGCCGCATTTTGAAATATCGTAGATCGTATTCCGGAAATGCCGCAGACGCCGTGATCAACCGCGATACCCTGGAATCCTGAAGGCGATGCTCGATCCGAAGGAGAATACCGTCATTGCCGGCTGCAGGCTCGTCAACGATCCGCTGATCGAACAGATGCAGACGATGAACATCGGATTCGTATCAAAACTTCCGTCGTCGTTCTCTGATAAATTGCGTGAACACATCGTGAATTCGGCGATCAGCGGCATCATGGACGATTCTTCGATCGCCGGATATAAGACGTACGACACTGAATCGGAGACCGCATGCGGTAAGCTCAGACTGATAGCGTACAGGTCGCCGAAGGGTACGCGTAAAGCGATGGATTATCTGGAGAGGCAAGGCAAACGTGATGCTGATAGACTGTTCAAGTGATTCGCGAAGAAAGAGTTCGCATGCCATGCCGACGCTGTTGCGGTGTTCAACGACGCCGTTGCGAAGATCATATGGAAGATCGATGTTTCGATGGCGTTCGACAGCGAAAGGGCGAAAGAACTTGCGAACATCCATGATATTTCGGTGGTCGTGACGAATTTACCGTTCTCGACGGAGGACGCGGAGAACGTGAGACACGGCGCGACGACGGATACGGTTCTGCGTCTGTATCTCGATCAGTACAAGACCGAGCATACGTATCGATTGATGAAATCCGGCATGGGTGTAGATTCCGTTTACGTCCATACGCCTTCGAGGGCCAATGCGTTGCTGTTCGTCATAGCGGTCGCAACATTGGTTTCGAGTGTCATGGACGCGATGATCAGACGTAACGGGAAAGGACGGCAGAAGGCGGTAAGGCAGGTATGCATTGAGATACAGAGCGCAATACTGGAATACTGCCGTGCCGAGGATGCGTTATCGGTCCTCGGTCCCACAGGGGCCGAGGACGGTGTCTTCTCATATCTCAATAAGATAGATCCGGACTCCTCTCTTTTGTTGGACATATTCGACGGATAGCGTTCGTTTCGGGACGGTCATCCGAGGAGGATCAGCGGACGCTGGGCACAATATGGGCACAAAGAGAAGGTGTCGAATTCACGTCATTGAAAGTATAGGTTCAAAAAAGAGCGGGCCTTGAAGATTCATTGATCCAGAAAGTGATTACAGGATAAACAGGAATTCTCTTATGGTAAACATCAGCGTGTAAGTAGTACACTACCGTTTCGTTCCATAACCGTTTTTATTCGCGTCTGCTGTCGCACATATCGGCGACGGAACAGGCATCACATTTCGGACGGTTCGGGACACATACCGTTTGACCGTGTCTAACAATATACCGGTTTATGTCGGACCATCTTTCCTCGGGAGTTATTTTCATCAATTCGAATTCAGTCTCATCCGGATTTCGAGTTCTTACCATTCCCATGATATTCGCGATCCTGTGAACATGCGTATCGACGCATATCGCCTGCAGCCCGAAAGCGTATGACCTTACGCAATTGGCGGTCTTTCTGCCGACCATCGGAAGTTTGAGAAGTTCATCGGTTTCGGACGGAACGGTTGAATCGTATTCTTCGATCAGGATCTTACAGACATCGATCAGCGCCTTCCCCTTCTGTTTCGGGAACCCGGCAGGCTTTATGAGTTCCGATATCTCGGGAACGGAGGCGTTCGCTATCGATCCAACGGAATCAAATCTTTTAAAGAGGGCGTCGGACGCTTTCCTGGTGTTGTCGTCTCTCGTTCTCTGTGACAGGATTGTAGCGATAAGGACAT
This sequence comes from Candidatus Methanomicula labiotermitis, assembly GCA_009780575.1. GTDB lineage: Archaea > Thermoplasmatota > Thermoplasmata > Methanomassiliicoccales > Methanomethylophilaceae > Methanomicula > Methanomicula labiotermitis. Next base: position 31,533 of record WQZU01000004.1, on the reverse strand, counting down.
GGAACGGCGACGGATCCCATTCCGGTGATAATCCTTCCGACGATCTTCCCGGATATGCTCCCTCTCCGTACTCTTTTGACAATATGTCAAGCACCGCCGTCATACTTTTTTCAGATATGATATCGCCTCTCCTGCCATATGTAACGATCCGGTTATCAGGATCGTACTTTTTCCCCTTTCCGATTCTATGGCCTTTCTAAGATCATTTTCGATCGACACGTCATCGGAATATCTTCTCATTATCTCCGCTAACCTTTCCGGCGGCATCGCCCTTTCCGAACCCGGCGCCGTGATTATTATCTTCGACGCCATTTTTGAAAAGTATCTGCACAGAATGTCTGCATCCTTATCGCTGAACATGCCGGTTATGAGCGTAACCTTCCCGTAAGTTTCAATTATATCGCTGACAAGCATCTTTGCTCCTGCCGCAGTGTGCGTTGAATCTATTATAATGTCCTCATCGGAAAAATATTCCATCCTTCCGCGCCATTTGACATCTTTCAATCCTTTCGCGATGAACTTCTCAAGGTCTTTGTTCAATTGCCGGACGCATTCAGCGGCGATCGCGGCGTTCTCCGCCTGGCATTTTCCCGGTATTCCTATCTCGTACACGTTTCCGAGATAGTCTATCGTCGTATGCCCGTTCCTGAATGAGATGATCTTCAGATCCTCGTTCACATCCGTCAAAACGGAATTCGATCTTTCGGCGGCATTCTTTATCACGTTCAGCGCAGCGCCCGAATTAGCGGTGACCACCGGAACCGATCTCTTTATTATTCCTGCCTTCTCGGACGCTATCTTTTCTATAGTGTCGCCTAATATCTCGGTGTGTTCCAAACCTATATGGGTTATTGCGGTCACATCGGGAATGACAACGTTCGTTGCGTCAAGTCTGCCCCCCAATCCTGTTTCCAGGACCGCGTATTTCACACCGGATCTGGAAAAATGAAGAAATGCCAGCGCTGTGGCGACCTCAAAGAACGTGCAGTCGATGCCGTCCGCCGACATCCCGTCAACCGCGGGTTTGATGATCTGCATCAGGGATTCAAGTTCATCGTCCTCTATCCCAATTCCGTTCACGGATATCCTTTCGTTGAATCTGATGAGATGCGGGGACGTATACATTCCCGCGTGTACTCCCGCATTCAAAAGCACGGAGTATATCATTGCGCATGTTGACCCTTTGCCGTCTGAACCCGCTATGTGAACGGACTTGAAATCATTCTGCGGATCGCCGAGTCTTTTGAGTAACTCCTTTACACTTTCAAGTCCGAAACGCATCCTGTTTATTCCGAACCGGTCCATCCATTCGCTGAATTTCATGGGGATCCCGTCATTGGCGATTGTCTTTCTAAGAATTGTTTCCGATCGAAGACGCCATGTCCGCGATCATCTCCCTTACGGTCATTTTCCTCTTCTTTGCCATAGAACGAAGGGCGACCATTGTTCCGGAGCCGTATTGCGCCGCCTTTTTCGGTTTCTCCGCAAGTTCGGGCTGCCCTATCGCCTTTGCGACGTCGCGCAGCAGGGGTTTTCTTATTTCTCCCTCGGAAACTCCGCATATGCTCATACGGTTCACCACGTCGACGACCCTTTCGTTCAGATACGGGTACACCGCCATTTTTCCAAAATGCGAAGCGACCGCGCGTTCATGCGCAAGCGTTATGTTCATAAGTTGCGCCATATCATTCGTTGATGTATCTGAAAATCGTTCTTCGCTCATTCCGACGTATTTCGAAAATCCCGCAAAGAGTTCGTCCGCTCCCTGTCCGCTTAAAACTATGTTCTCATCGGAATGTTTAAGAACAAAATACAGCGGAACCTCAAAGGACAGCGTTATCGGATTTACGGTTCCGGTGATGCATATCATGTTCGAAAGTTCCTTTTCAAGATTGTTCTCATTTATTTCGATGTGATTCCATCGTATTTTCATGATCTTCGCCATCTCTTCGGCAGTTTTCACATCGTACGCGTTTTCCATGCCGACGGTGTACAATGTCACGTCCGCATATTTGTTAGACAGCGCTGCTATGATGCCGCTGTCAAGCCCGCCGGAAAACGCCACCGCGATCTTATTCCCTGCGGCAGTCTCTTTCACGGAAGCATCCAGCGAAGTCAATAATTCATTTGTCAGATCTGCCGTTGACACAAAAAACGTTAGGAACGTGCAGATATAAATCGTTGTGCGAAGCGGTATCCGATCATACCGATCACGAGAAACGAAAGAAGATCAGAAGAGGAACGGAAGTGAAGATCGGGCCCCTGAGAGTTGTTCATATCCGCTGCCTGCGGTTTGATACGCTGCATACAGGAACATATCCAGCTGATGTCTCGGACGTATGAACGGATTCCAGGATCGGATCGCTTTCATTCTATTGGAGATAATACATTCCCGATGTTCCGTCAGCGTATCGTGACACCATTCGGAAAGATTCGTGTGATAACATATATCTATGTTACGACATTAGGGAACATGGACGGCGTGACACGCATCGGAGTATCACTTGAACCCGAACTGCTGAGAGAATTTGATGATGTCATAATGAAAAAAGGATACGTCAGCCGGTCCGAGGCTATACGCGACCTCGTCAGAGACGCTTTAGCGGAAAATGAATGGAAGAATCCCGATCAGTACATGGTCGGCGTTATTGTTATGATATATGATCACACCGTAGGCAGCGTAAAGGAAAAACTGATAACGATTCAGCACGACCACGGCCGCAGCATCAATACGACGATACACGTTCATTTGGATCAGGACCGATGCATGGAGATGCTCCTCGTGAGCGGCACTCTCGGCGAGCTTAAAAAACTCGCAGATGAGATAACCGCGGTGAAAGGGGTGCTTCGCGGTAAACTGACAATGGTGTCGCCGACCACGGGCAACATGCATCATTTGGGCCACCGGCACTGATACCCGTGCATTGCATCGTGATCTGATAAATCCGAGATACGAAATGATTTATAATGTGTCGGGTTTGGACCTGTAAATGAAAAAGCTTGTCATAACCGAGAAGGCTAACGCCGCCCGCAGGATATCAACGATCCTCTCCGACGGTCAGGCCAAATCCGGGAGCGTCGGCGGCGCCAACATAATAACGTTCAGCAACGGAGATGACGAGTACAGTATCGTAAGCCTTCGCGGGCATATTCTGGAGTTGGATTATACCGAGGAATACAATGACTGGAACGGCAGTTCACCGGTCGATCTGGTCTATGCGCCGCAGATCAAAACGGTTCGTGCCAAAAGCACGCTTGATGCCATACGCGACCTTTCAAAAATGTCCGATGAGGTGATCATCGCGACCGACTACGATCGTGAAGGAGAGCTGATAGGCATGGAAACGGTCAGAGCAGCCGGCGCGGACATGAAGAAGGTGAAAAGAGCAAGATTCAGCGCATTGACGAAGGGGGAAGTTGAAGCGGCGTTCTCGCAACTCACGGAACCTGATGTACGGTTATCGGACGCCGCGGAAGCAAGACAGATCGTGGATCTCACATGGGGTGCCGTTTTAACGCGGAGCGTATCATTATCGTCCGGTCAGGTCGGAAAGAATTTCCTTTCCGTCGGCAGAGTTCAGAGTCCGACACTGAAGCTTCTGGTGGACCGCCACGAGGAAATAGAAAGTTTCGAACCCGTTCCGTTCTGGAAGATAAACGGAAAATTCGGGATGCTTGCCTTCAAGGGAGAGCATAACGACAATCCGTTCTGGGAAAAGGAAAAGGCAGACGCAGTCTTTGAAAAATGCGGATCGGCGAAGAAAGGCATCATAGTGTCACACGACGTTTCGATCAAAGAGGAATACAAGCCGCCGCCGTTCGACACGACCGCAATGCAGGTCGAGGCAAATAAGATAGGCATACCGCCCGCGGTTGCGATGAAGCTTGCTGAGGATCTCTACACAAGCGGTTACATATCATATCCGAGGACGGAGAACACCGAATACCCGAAAAGCCTGAGCTTACGCGGAGTGCTGGAGAAACTGAAGGATTCAAGTTTCTCGGAAGAGGTCAATGAAGTGCTTTCACAAGAAAAGATATTGCCTTCGAGAGGAAAAAGAAGGACGACGGACCATCCTCCGATATATCCGACGTCATCGGCCATATCGGATAAGATGAAAGGAGACAAGTGGAAACTTTACGAACTGATCGTAAGACGTTTCCTGGCAACGCTTGCGCCGAACGCGGAATCGGAGATCACGAAATGCGTCATCAGTGTGAACGATGAGATGTTCACATCCAACGGTCATGTCCTGATAAAAGCGGGATGGAAAAAATATTACGGGAAATATCTGAACTCGAACGACGTTTCAATTCCGAGACTTACGGCAGGTTCAGAGATCGACGTCAGATCAATAACACAGGAAGGGTCGCAGACAAAACCTCCTTACAGGTACAATCAGGGTTCACTTATACAGGAGATGGACCGTCTTAACCTGGGAACGAAGAGTACGAGGCACGACATAATAGGGAAATTATTCTCAAGGAATTATGTGCAGGGCAACAATCTCATACCGACGCCGGTCGGTATCGCCATGACGCGCTCGCTGGAGAAGCACGGCGGCGGTATCACCGAACCTGAGATGACCGCCGCGCTTGAGGACAACATGATGAAGATAAGCCTCGGAGAACGCACATTGTCTTCTGTGGTCGAAGAATCGCAGAAGATGCTGTACGGTGTCGCCGAAAAGATAAACTGCGACCGTTCGGAGATGGGCGATGAGATACGCGCCGTAATGAAAGAACAGCAGCATATAGGCCTCTGCCCGGCGTGCGGCAGCACCATATCAATAAAAAGATCAAAGAAAGGCAATTTCATAGGATGCGACGGATATCCCGAATGCGCGCGCGCATATCCCCTTCCGAGAGGAGGAGGTACGCAAACAACCGAAGAAACGTGTGAAGTATGCGGCCTTCCGAAAATGAGGCTGATACGGAGAGGACTTCCTCCTCAGACCGTTTGCATAGATCCGAAATGCGAAAGCAACACATCGAAGAACGATCTCGGCGAATGCCCGAAATGCGGCGGCCGTATAAGGATCACGTACTCCAAGAGCGGAAAAAGATTCGCGGGATGTTCCGGATGGCCCGGATGCGACCGGACGTATCCTCTCAGACAGACCGGGACCATAGCTACGACGTCCGAAAAATGTGAATATTGTAATTCCCCGATAATATCAATGGGCAGCAGGACCGAGTGTATGGACATCGAATGCCCGGGAAGGACATCTTCAAAAAGTGCGCCTAAAAAGAGCACCAGGAAGGAATGATCATTCCACCGGTATGATCCTTTTGTGGTTTTCGTCCTGACAGAGCGGATCGCCGCATCCCGGATCTTCGCACCCGACCTGCGAATGCACCGTGATGTCAACGTCCGCAAGTATCTTCCTTAAATTGGAGACGAGTATCTCCGCCACTTTCTTTCGCTCCAAGCCGTAGACGATAACATTCACCGTCATTGAGTAGTTGTTCACAATTTCCGTGAACGCCGCACGGCTTCTTACGTTCCCGTTGTCGGTTGTTACGCTTATGGAAAGGAAATCATCGCCGGACCTGACGTTCGCCTTTATGTGCCCGATCATCCAAGAACCGGCGTTCACGCAGTCTACAGCAACATGGTGAAGCATCTCGGAAAACAATGAATTGGCGTCTTCCGCGTTCATTGACGGTAATGATCCGCTGACGGTTGCCGCTATCGCGGACGGTATGAAATCTTCGTCCGATGTCATATCAGGTCCATCACCTTCTCTATATTCACACGTTTGTTCGCCTGCACCGCCATTATTCTGCCGGAATATGAAAACTCGCGCAGATGTTTCTCGATCTCCTCCATCTCGTTGGATGTAACCGTATCCATCTTATTGATCAGTACCAGATCGGCTACGCTCAGCTGATTTCTCAACGGACGTTCGAATGGTTTCCTTATCTTAAGGAATCTCTCCGCATCTACCATAATTATAGTAAATATTGAAGTTACAGCTAATCCCGTAACGTCTTTGACCGCATTGACCACGTACTTGGGGTCCGCTATCCCGGTAGGTTCTATTATCGCTATATCGGGGCCCATGACCGCTTCCAATGTGCGCAGCGTATCTATCAATCCGGTCTGCATGGAGCAGCATATGCATCCTCCTCTCAATTCCTTTACCTTCAGCCCGCTGCGTTCCAATATCTCTCCGTCGATGCCGATGCTCCCTATCTCGTTCTCGATTATCGCGATCTTAAGACTCCGATCGGACAGCATATCCGCGATTCCCAATATGACCGAGGTTTTCCCGGAGCCCAACATTCCCGAAACGACAAGAAGACGCATCATAACCGGATGTGCGGACGATTAGAAAAAATTATGCCAAAGCTTCGTCCAGTGTACCGTCGAACAGGCCGTTCAGATATTCAATATCAAAAGAGATCCTTCTGTTCCTGCAAGCGGTACATTCAATCTTCTTTCTGAGATTCTTCTTTGTCCATATCATCCCTTTGTCAAGGGATACTATGTTTCCGCATTTGCAGTATATCTTAAGCATGTCACATGCCTTGACACCATCGATCGTAGAATGAGCAATCATTGAGCGTCAGCCTCAAATGTGCGAGATGCCGAGAAAGCATCCGCTGAGAGTTTCACGTTTTTCATTCATCTTCCCCATTCGCGACATATGGTGCTGCCATCCATGCAACATGGTCGCTGACCCCACTAATCGTAAAGTGAATATAACTCTTTCGACAACTCACATTTCGGAGGTTATATATCATACAAAAAAAGTGGTAGTTAACATTGTTCAGCCGGAAAAACAAGCCTGAAAGACGCTGAAATCAATAATTCCGGCGCTTAAAGCTCTCCAAGCTGCCTGAGCTGCGAAAGCACATATTTCCGTATCTCCGAAGGCTCTTCTTTATATACTCGCTTTCCTGACCTCATCAATTGGATTTCAAAGACTTCCATCTCGGAGCCGCAGGAACATTTAATACGATCGCTGTCGGAAAGAGAGACGTCCATTGAGAGACAGTGCGAGCATCTGTACGTATACTTCCTGCCTCCGAATTTCCCTTTCTTTGAGATGGACGAACCGTTCTTGCATACCAGATCCATTGAGATGTCGAGCGTCGGTGCGTTGCTTATGGATGATCCGACGCCGAATCCCGAGACCCCGGAACCCATCAGTTCTCTGATACTGTTCTCGTTGAGGCCGCCGGATGCGATTATCTCCACGCTGCCGAATCCTTTCGAGTCGAGTTCCCATCTTACTTCCTGTATTATCTCCTTAAGCGAGCCTCTTCTTGAACTCGGCGTATCAAGTCTCACGCCTTTCAGATCTTTTATTATGCTGCATGCGTTGATGGACGCTTCCCTTTCATCGGAAAAGGTGTCGATGAGCATTATTCTGGGCACAGTTTTCTCAATCGTCTCGTCGAACGCCCTGAATGCGGCCTCGTCGCTTCCCATCATTAACATAAGGGAATGAGGTACCGTTCCTACGGCCTCCTTTCCTATTATGTCCGCACCTATCTTCGATGCGACGTCATCGCACCCGCCTATGTACGCCGATCTGTCCAGAACCCCGGATACGGCGGGGTGCATCCTTCTGTTGCCGAACGCCATTATCCGTTTGTCCTTGGCGGCGCACCTGACACGTGCCGCGGCTGTTGCGACTCCGGAAGGATGGCAGAGCATCCCGAGCATTGCGGTCTCCATCTCACCGAATTCCGTATACCTGCCGTGAATGTTCATCAGAGGAACGCGTATGCCTTTCTGCGTCCTCGATGTGAATATCGTTCCCTCCGGAACCCCGAAGATGTCTATCTCCATTCCGTTCGCCAGTCTGAGTACTTCCTCGGTACCGCAAAGGACGGCCCATTTCCAATTGTTAGGCAGCGAACCCAAAGTGAACTCAGCCCAAACCTCCGTTTTTTCCAATCCTTTTGAAAGGAGGATCTTCCTCGTCCTTTCAAAGTAAACATCGGTGGTGTATGCGCTCCTTATGTCTTTCTCATCGGCCGCGAAGAGTCTTTCCAAATCAGCACCTTATACGGTAAACACCTTCTTCCCTAAAAATACCGCTTTTGAACAAAGCTCTTCTTCTATTCTTAGCAGACGGTTGTATTTCGCTGTTCTTTCACCGCGCGCCGGAGCACCCGTCTTTATCTGACCGGATCCCCATCCGACGGAGAGGTCGGCGATGGTGACGTCTTCCGATTCGCCGGAACGGTGTGACACCACCACCCCATAACCGTTGTCGAAGCTCATCTTCGCCGCATTTCCGGCTTCCGTTATTGTGCCTATCTGATTCACCTTAAGAAGCAAAGCATTCGCGGATCCCGTTTCAATTCCGCGGGACAGGCGTTTCGTGTTCGTAACGAACAGATCGTCGCCGACCACCTGCACACGGCCGCCTATTCTTTCCGTAAGCAGCGCGGTCGATTCAAAATCGTCTTCGAAGAACGGGTCTTCGATGCTGATCAGCGGATATGATCTCGCAAGCGAGATGTAGTGATCTATAAGTTCCCCGGCCGAAAGTTTCATTCCGTCTATGTTGTACACGTTTTTATCAAAGAATTCGCTTGACGCCGCGTCAAGTGAAAGAAAAACATCCTTTCCCGGTTTATATCCCGAAGCGGATATCGCCTCAACGATCGTATCCATAGCTTCGGATGATGTTTTCAGAGGAGGCGCAAAACCTCCTTCGTCGCCTATGTTGACGGCCGCGGCGCCGTATTTCCTCCTGAGTATCGTTTTCAGTGATGTGTATATCTCAGCCGACATCATCAGAGATTCGGAGAATGATTCCGCACCTGCCGGAATTATCATGAATTCCTGTATCATCAGCTCTCCGCCCGCGTGTTTTCCGCCGTTTATGATGTTGAACATCGGAACGGGGAGCGTGACGCCGTCGTCTCCTATGTGTTCGTATAAAGGCACATTCTCCGCATACGCGCCGGCGTGCGCCGCCGCGAACGAGACCGCCGTAATGGCGTTGCCGCCCATTTTTGTTTTATTCTCTGTGCCGTCGAGATCTATCATCGCGCGATCTATTGCCGACTGATCGGTAACGTCCATGCCGACGAGCTCTCCGGCTATTTCTTTCCTTATATGTTCAACCGCTCTCATGACGCCCTTTCCGAGATATCTTTTTCCGTTGTCTCTCATCTCATACGCTTCAAAGGAGCCTGTTGACGCTCCCGACGGTGCAATGGCCGTTATTTTACGGCCGTTCACGGTTATCTCCGCTTCTACCGTCGGATTCCCTCTGGAATCCAACACTTCTCTGGCCCAGACACGTTCTATTCTCATCAATATCATCTTCCGTATTCCAGACGCCGCTCAACGGCACTGCGTTCAGCGGTGTTGCCGTTCCTGTCCTTACAGCGGCTAACGGATAAAAAATCAAAAGGCACCTCTCCGGTCGCCGGATTGCCGTCCGCGATAGAAATTCTCATCCTTTTATCCCCTCTTTGGACAATGAACTCAGCATTTGCTTCAGTACGTTCAAAGTATATTAATTATGATGGGTAACTCATTTTATTCTCCGCAACAATATGAATACCGTTCAGACTCAATGATGCATAAAAGTATCGGAAGGGCGGAAGCCCGTGTAAGCGCACGCTTATGACTTTCTGCTCTCTTTCGCCTTCGGTCTGAGCTTGCTGTACCCGCATTTACGGCATTTGGATGCCTTGGAGGGGTTTGTGGCGTAACAGCTCATACACACCGATTTGTCAAGGAGCCTGCTCTCAGCCTCTTTAAAACGCGCCATATTGAATCTCCGTCTGCTCCCAACAAGGAAGTATTATTTATATCTTCGTTGACACCTCTGTCCGGTTCAGGATGATCGATAACGGCTCTTCATTTTTTTGATTCGCCTATGAGCACAAGATACGCCAGCAAGGATTCCAATTGAATGCGTTCACTGCTTCCTTCAACTATACGGAACTCGATCTCCCCTGTGCGGTCGATGAATCTGACCTTATCGGAATCGGGCATGTTCATCTCGAAGAAGGTTGAATGGATCTGTTTTATAACATCCTGTCCGGAAAGTCCGTACGATATCATTATCTCGTCGAGCATATCCCTGGCGGCGATGAAATTACCGGCAAGCGCGGTCTCAAGCATTTTCCTTACTTCTTCAGGGTGGGCCATCCCCGTTGTCTGATAGATCATCTCGATGTCTATATTCTTTCCTGTGGACGCGGCCACCTGCAATGAGTTCACCGCTCTCCTGAGGTCGCCTTTGGCCACGTGTACCAAACCGTCAAGCGCCGGACCGTCTATTTTTACGGCTTCGCTTTTGACTATCTTCCCAAGATATTCGCGGACGTCCTCGGCGGTCAGCGGTCTGAACCTGAAGACCGCGCATCTGGATTGTATGGGATCGATTATCTTTGATGAATAATTGCATGACAGAACGAAACGGCATATCCTGGAATAACGTTCCATTGTCCTTCTCAGCGCAGCCTGTGCATCGGACGTGAGCGCATCCGCCTCATCCATGAATATTATCTTGAAATCAGCTTTTCCTAACGGCGCGGTTCTCGCGAATTCCTTTATCTTTCCTCTTACAACGTCTATTCCGCGCTCGTCCGATGCGTTCAGTTCTATGAAATTCCCCTTCCATTCGTCGCCGAAGAGTTCCTTGGCCATGGCAAGCGCGCATGTCGTTTTCCCTGTTCCTGCAGGACCGGTCAGCAGCAGATGGGGCATATTGCCCGCTGCCGCATACGCTTTGAGTCTTTCCGTCACGTGTTTCTGCCCGATTACCTCACTGAGGTTCTTCGGCCTGTATCTCTCCGTCCAAATCTCGCTCATGTCAATATACAATAATGACACCGTCTAAAATAAACTTCGCTTTTTTCAGGAATGTAAGAGCAACACTATTATCAAGAATCCGAGTTATACCGTACGTATGAAGCTCATTGAAGCTTATAAGATCGCGGTTCAGGCGGGAATAAAGAACGATCCCCGGCCGGAGAAGGATGTCGAACAGATACTGAAGGATGCGAAGGAAACCTACGACAAACTGGAAGACGGGAAAAAGGAGTTCTTCGATCTTGAAAGGCTTTGGAATCCGTACACCGATACAAGATTATCCTTCGGAGATCCGGACACGATCGTGAAGAAGCTTATGTGGGGCATAGACATCGGAACGGGCGAGATGTTACTCGCAGACAGGCTGAGAGAAAAAGGAATGGATATTTCGGCAGTGGTCGGCCATCATCCTTTGGGTCTCGCGAAATCACCGTTCCCCGAGGTCATGAGCATGCAGAGCGATATGTATCACTCCGCAGGAGTACCGATAAACATCGCCGAAGGCATAATGGACAAACGCATTGACGAGGTGCACAGATCGGTAATGGCATCCAATTACAACCAGAGCGTTGACGCTGCCAGGCTTCTTAACATTCCGCTGCTGAGCATACACACTCCTGCGGACAACATGGTGCAGCGCTTCCTTGAAAATATGTTCAAAAAGGAAGATCCGAAATATGTCGGAGACATAATCGATCTGCTGATGACCGTACCGGAATACAAAGAGGCGTCCAAACAGAATTCCCCGCCGGAGATAATCGCCGGCAAGAAGAAAGGACGCGCGGGAAAGATAGTATTCAAAATGACCGGCGGCACATCCGGCCCTAAGGAAATATACGAAAAAATGGCGCAGGCCGGCGTCGGTACCGCGGTCGGGATGCATTTTCCTGATAACCATATCGATGAAGCGAAAAAATATAACATAAACATCGTTGTGGCCGGGCACATGTCCTCAGACTCGCTGGGCGTGAATCTTATAGCCGACTTGTGGGAAAAGAAAGGTGTTGAGACGATACCGTTCTCGGGACTTATACGCGTGAGCCGGAATTGATATGTTCGATGAACGGAAGACCATCGTGGTGAAAGACGGTAAAAAACTGTCCTTCGAATACGTTCCCGAGAAACTGGTGCACCGTGAAGAACAGATGAGCACATTGCGCATGCTTTTCAGACCTGTCCTCGAAGACGGAAGGTCGGAGACCGCATTCTTCACCGGAACGGTGGGAACGGGAAAGACGGCGACCGTGAAAAGATTCTGCGCCGATATGATGAGATACGGATCGGAATCGGGGATACCGATGAACTATGTGATCGTAAACTGCAGACAGCGCAACACCGAGAGCGCGGTCGTCCTTCATATATTGAGACACTTCGATCCGGGACACCCGGACCGCGGTTTTTCGGTACCCGAGATGCTCCGTACGCTTCGCGGGCAGATATCATCGAAAAAGATCAGATTGGTCATCGTTCTGGATGAGGCCGATATACTGATAAAAAAGAACGCCGTCGATCTGATCTATCAATTGTCCAGATTCAATGAGGAATACATAGGCGTGTCCGCATCCGTATCGCTGATACTGATAGCGCAGGATTACATCCTCGACAGCATGGATACCGCTTCGCTTTCAACGTTCAAAAGAACGAATACGATAAGGTTCAGCAAATACACGAGGGATGAGCTTCGTGATATAATCACAATAAGAGCGGATGAGGCCATATTTCCCGGGAAGATACGCGAAGACTCGATCGATCTCATAGCGGACATTTCGGCGGAATGGGGAGACGCCAGGATCGCGATCGATATACTCGACAAATCCGCAAGGAAGGCGGAGAACAAAGAGAACGGCGAAATAACCGCGGAAGAGGTTCGCGAAGCCAAAGCGATGATCTACAGCGTTGTGACGGAAACGAAGCTTTTGGATCTTGACATGAACCACAGGATGACGCTGCTTGCGATATCCCGTTCCATAAAGGACAAAGCGTACGTGACCACGGGCGCCGCCGAGAAGACGTATGCCGTAGTATGTGAAGAATACGGCGAGACCGCGAGGAAACACACGCAATTCTGGACATACGTTCAGAACCTTGAGAAATCCGGCCTTGTAACGACAAGCGTGCGCGGAGACCCGGAAGGAGGTCGAACTACCTACATATCGCTTCCGGATATACCGTCGAAGGTCCTTTCCCGCAAACTGGAAGACATCATGGATCTTTGACCGCAGACAGTAATCCTTTGACCGCCGATGCGGTTGACGCAACCGTTTCCATTGTTTCGATCTCATGCGGCAGAACCCATCTGTATTCAAGATTCTCCCTGTTGAGCGTAACATCCTCCGAATCATGGATGAACAGAAGAGGATGGACTGTCCATATCACATCGTTTTCACGTACAAGTATCGGGTCAAGAGAAGCGGAAGGCGTTTTGACGCGCAATCCCGTCTCTTCGAATATCTCCCTCGCGGCGGCGTCGGCAATCGATTCATCGCCTTCCGTTTTACCTGCGACAAGAGACCATACGCCCGGGAACGACCTTGCGCCGTCCGGACGCTTTAGCATTAACACTTTTCCGTTAACGAGTACAGCGGACGACACCGATCTGATCGCCTTCACATTATGTATCTCCGCATAGCCGTTATCGCCGTCCACGGTCACGTCGTCGCCGTCCTTCAAAAGATCCACGTCGATCCTGTCGACCATCGGGATCGATGAGATCACGGCGCCGGTGGCGACTATCGTCTCAGCGGCGGCGTTGATCACTGCCGCCGGCTGTTTTCCGTGAACTTTCAGATCATACATCGTAAATGAACCCACTGTGCTCCCCTTTCCTCTCGGAAATACGAATATGCGGCCGCTCACGTTGCCTCCGTTCTCTACTTTCAATTCACCCGTGGAACCGTCCACTCCTCCGAGGAAACTGAAATCTTCGTTCATCCTGAAGACCTTTCCTCTTGCTTTTCCGATCGATATCGATCTTCCGGAGAGTTTCATATCACCAGCTCCATAAGCTTCGTGAAATCGTAACACATCACTTTCTGTGAACAGAGCGTCGGCAAATAGTTGCCGGCCTTAGCGGAATTTGTTCCCGTTCTCTGATATTTGAACTCTATCGGCGCGACCACCATGCATGTGTCCGCGAGAACCGGTCCGAATCTTTCCAATATCTTCACCTGATCGGGACATTTATCCCTTATCTCGGACGATGTACAGAACCATATGTCCACGTCCTTCCTCTTTTTCTTCTTATCCTTCAGGAACGCTGCCATCTCCGTCATTTCGCGTTCCGTCAGGTGAGGACAGCCGAACGCGATAAGCTGAACATCGTCGATCGTGTTCAATGAAGATTCCGCATCCTTCAATTCCTTTTTTCCGATGTGCACCCTTTCCAGACCGGAGATATCATACAGCGAAGCTTCGGGAGTCACATTCTCAACGTGGAACATCGCCACCGACCCGGCGGACGCCATCGCGGCCGCCATTGTCTTTGCCGCTTCCACATCGGGCGAGATGTTACGGTAATACGGTATCGCGGATCCGAACATTTTTCCTACCGCCTGACCCAAAAGGGAATGATCGAACAGCGTATCATCCATATCCGCTTCGATAACGACCGTCGGTTTTCTGTTCTCATTGAGATGAAGTCCGTAATTGGCGGTCTTTCCGATAATGGCGGCCGCCAATGCTCCCGGCCCTCCTTCCCTGTTCGTCCTTGCGCCGATGTAAGAGTTCACGAATGACAGGGCGGACGATTCCGCCCATGCGACGTGGTCTCCGAACGAAGGAACGTTTTCTCCGAGATAAGGGATGCATGAACACGTTGTCTTAACGCCCATCTTTCCATATAATTCGATTATCCTGAGCTGTTTTTTCGCAAATTCCGGAGGTATGCCCATCTCCGGCCATCTGTCTCTGTCCATCCCCAGAGGGTTGAGGGTTGCGTTCACCTTCACCTTTGCGTCCTTTGAGATATCCTCGAGATAATTCAGACCGCCGTCCCCTATGGTCTTGTACGATGCACCGGACAGGTGCGCCGATGTTATGTTCACCAAGCCGTCCGCATCATAAACCTTTCCGAGTGCGACTATTAGTTCCATGGCCCTTCTGGCACTCTCGCCCATGCTGCCGCCGAGTATCGCTTCCTCTTCCCTGCTGAGGTACATGTAACGGGTTATGCAGACGTATGAGATATATCTTATCGGTGAAACCATGAAAAGAGACAGAAGGAGCACACAGATGCCCCATGCAATGTTCTGCTCCAAAGATCAATTTTGACCATTTGGAGTCATATTGTCAAACTTCCCTCTCTCTATAGGAATGGAAACATTCGACCATTTTAAGGTCGAAGATCAAACGGGCTTATCCAAAATCGTTTTTATTATCTCTTTCAATAAGTTTAGTATTCCTTTATAAAATGATATACTGCCGAGAATAACCACCCATATGTAATATACGAGTTTGGCAAAATCTGGTGTTTCTGTGGATGAAGCTATTACGATAAGTATTCCTATTGAAAACAAAAGCATGTAATTGAATGTGATTTTTCTTACCAGGTTTCGATTTTTTTCATTTGTTATATATGTCTCTTTTTCTGCATCTAGAAGTTCATTGATCTTATTCATCTCTTTAAAATTCTCAACAGAGATCGTATTTACTTTCGATATGTATATTCCAATCACTCCTATAAATGTGGCTAGTATGATTATGAAATATCCAATATAGTTTTTTTGAGAGAATGAAATACTACTGAGTTCTATGGTCATTATAACTAGAGCTGTGATTGAAAAAAATATCAATAGAGTACGTACGTTTTTTGTCACATCGTTTTGTAAGAGTGCCTTTTCGGATCGTATGGATTCTATCATCACGATCTTAAAATCTTTTTCATCGTCTTTCATTCTCTCACTCGATTTTGTCATCCGTGATCCGGCTATTTACTATACCATAGAACAGATTTAATATATATTAAACAGGTATCTCTTCAAAGCATAGGTATATTTTTGTTGTACAATGCTTATAAGATTAGGTGAGTGCCAGTATGTTAAACACATACGGCCACATTTTCTTTAAGGTCATCTTATTGAATCAATTACGGGGAAGATTATGTTCAGCATCAAGACTGCGGAACATCCGATCAGTACATGTAAGCGACGGACTACAAATTTGACCATCCGGCCGTTAAAAGGGGCGCGTGCAACAGGATGCCGTGAGAGGCATTCGCTGCGCAAGCGTACACGCAACGGATTAAAGGTGTTTCATTCTTCCTTTCTGAGACAGAAAGACAGATTTCCTTTCTCACGGTGCGCTGCAACGCATTCGCAGCACTTACCGCGTCTCGGGCATTCGGTATTGGTACACGGGCATGTTCTCTTCTTTCTCGTACAAAGCATAATGATCGGCGCTTATAATCGGGCAGAGGATTTAATACATTCTGAGCAACCAAATTAAGTTTAAATAAAATATCAGGTAACATATTTATTTCGTACAGAAAAGACGGCTTTAATGCTCACGTGTCCCGGCATTCCTACACGTTCTGTCCCTGAGGCGATCGTGCACTTTGCATTCCGTTCCGCAGCCGGACATCTCACGGTGTTTTCGAACGGTACTTCGATACGCGTGTGTATCCCCTTACCAATACCTTCTCCTATCGAATAGGTGTCCGTGACCTTCCGCGGATACTCTATGTCCGGTATCTCTTCTGTGAATCTGTAGAGGTCATTCACGGAAAAGGGTATTGAGGTTTATCTGCATGAAATCCATACAAATCAGGGAAGAACCTTACGAGAAGAACCCTGTTATAGACAAATTTAAACGATATGCCTCCTATACTACAGCAATGTCTCCGAAATCCCGCAGGCTGTCTATCGAGGAACTGAAACAGGCAGTGAAACCGATAGCCGAGAAATACGGAGTCAATAAGATATACCTGTTCGGTTCGGTAGCAAGAGGAGATCACAACGAGAACAGCGACTATGACTTCTGCATAGAAGCGGGAAGAATAAGAACATTACTGGAACTGTCGGGTTTCTTCATAGCATTGAAGGAAGTGGTCGGAAACGAGATAGACATCGTAGAAAAAGAAGAACTCGAAAGTGAATTCCTCGAAACGGTAATGAACGAGAGTGTGGAGATCTATGCACAATGATAGGGCAACGCTGAACCGAATCATCGAACATTGTGATGAGATCCAATCATTCATAGATGAAAAAGGAAACGACATTGAGGATTTCCTAAGCAGTAAGATATTCCAACGGGCATGCACACAGAGCATACAGCTGATAGGTAAGAACGTAAAGAATCTGTCAGATGAACTGACCGCGAAATACAGTGAGATCCAGTGGAAAGAGATCGCAGGTATGAGGGACATAATCGCGCACAGATACTATACCATGAATCACATCATGAATCAGTCGGTTCGATCTCCGTTCTCATCTTATCCAACGGATGTCCGGAGAGGTGTTGTGGTGCGAGGAAAGGGATTTGGGCACTCGGACTATTGAGGACATGATCCTCGACCTTGCGCATAGATAGCCGTCGGAATGCTGATCGTATACTGGATAAGATGATGTTCACCTTGCACATCGATAGAACAAAGGGTTTAAATGTTCGCTTTTCATAGGTAAATCGTTAGGAAAAGGCTGTCCTCGGCAGAGGACGGGATAAAGGAATATTACATGACAGACGAAGAGAAAAAGGCAATTCCGTTCACTGATGAACTGAGCGAATATGAAAGACTGGGCGAGCCCGATAAGGCAGAGAAGAGCATAGCATGGAGGGCTGCTATCGGACTGCAGGAAACAGACGGTCTGAGAACATCAGATTATCTTATCGAAATTGCGAAACAGAATATCGACGGCGATATAACATTTGATGAGGTGAAGAAGCATCTTGACGACTATTACACAACAAAACCTGCTCCTCCCAAAGAGAACGACCGTACGGAGGAGGCTGACAAGGTCTCCGCTCGCATTGCTGAGATATTATCGGAAAGAACATTCGGTTTCAGTCTCGCAGAGTACCTGACGATACACAAAAGACTGTTCACGGGGATATACAAATTTGCGGGAAAGATACGCGACTACAACATCAGTAAAGCCGAATGGGTATTGGGCGGAAAGACCGTGCAATATGTAACTGCGAACGCCCTCCGGGCAGCGCTTGACCACGATCTCGAAAGAGAAAAAATGTTCAGCTACAAAGGGCTGACAATGGAGCAGATATCCGAACATCTTGTAAAGTTCGTGTCATCACTTTGGCAGATACATGCATTCGGCGAAGGCAATACAAGAACAACTGCGGTCTTTACGATCAAGTATCTACGCAATCTCGGTTTTGAAGTGACGAACGATATCTTTGCAGAACATTCATGGTATTTCAGGAATGCTTTGGTGCGTGCTAATTATACGGATCTTAAGAACGGCATTCATTCAACTTACGAATACCTGAACCGCTTCTTCGGTAATCTGATACTTAACGAGAACAACGTTCTGAAGAACCGTGACCTGCTTATCGGAACGGAACAGGCGTGAATCTCCCTTAGGTTCCGGTGCACGAAAATGACCGAAAAACGCCTATCGAAAAAACAAGATTTCAGATCTTGACTGTCCGGATGGAAGGAGGTGGTGCGGGAGAAGGGATTTGGGCACTCGGACTATTGAGGAGATCCTCGACCTTGCGCATAGATCGCCGTCGGAATGCTGATCACCGGATAAGATGATGTTCACCTCGCGCATCGATAGAACAAAGGGTTTAAATGTCCGCTTTTCATAGGTTATATGTTGGAACAAAATTGTCTTTTGCGGAGATAATATGAGGAAAGAGGAGATGGCCGACGAGGATGAAAAAGCACTTTCGTTAATTGATGAATTGAACGGATATGAGCGCCTGGGCGAACCTGACAAAGCAGAGAAGAGTGCAGTTTGGAAGATCGCGATCGGTCTGCAGAGAACAGACGGTCTAACGCCGTCCGATTATCTTATCGAGACGGCAAAACAGAACATCGACGGCCATATAACTTTCGATGAGGTCAAAGAACGCCTTGACAGCTATTATATCTCGAGACCTATCTGCCCGGAAGACGGCGACCGTGTGGAAGAAGCCGATAAGGTATCCGCCCGCATCGCAGAGATCTTATCAAGAGCGGCTTTTGTATTCAGTCCTGCAGAATATATGATGATACACAAAAGATTGTTCACGGGAATATATCAGCATGCGGGTAAGATCAGAGATTACAATATCTCAAAACCGGAATGGGTGCTCAACGGCGGAACCGTGACTTATTCGGACGCAGGTAGCATAAGAGCGACACTTGATTATGATTTTTCTCAGGAAAAGAATCATCAATATGGAGGACACGGCCGAATAGAAATCGTGGAACGTGTCGCAAGATTTATTTCCGGTATTTGGCAGATACATCCGTTCGGCGAAGGTAATACAAGAACAACGGCGGTGTTCGCAATAAAATATCTGCGTACGTTGGGTTTTGATGTTGCCAATGATCTGTTCGCCGAACATTCCTGGTATTTTAGGAATGCTCTGGTGCGTGCTAATTACAACGACCGCGATAAAGGCATCCGGCCGACATATGAATTTCTGGACCGTTTTTTCGGCAATCTGCTCCTCGGAGAAAAAAATGTCTTGAAAAACAAGGACATGCACGTCAGTCTAAGTGAAACGAACGACGCACAAAATAAAGCGCAAAATAAAGCGCAAAATAAAGCGCAAAAAGTGACTGATGCGGAGACTGCGGTCAAGAACTTCCTGAAAGAACATCCTGATGCCACACAAACTGAAACCGCGAACGCAATAGGCATATCCAGAAGAACTGTGCAAACCCTCATGTCCTCACTGAAAGAAAAAGGGATCATCGAACGCGACGGTTCAAAGAAGACCGGGGAATGGATCGTTAAAGATGACTGAGATGAGTAAGCGACGCACAGGTCAATCTTTAATGGAATATTGCGTGCGGGGGAAGGAATTCACCTGTCGTTGCAGAATGATGTCCTTCTGCTTCTGCTTCATCTGCATTGACTTCTCAACCTTCAGATTAGTATTGTTCTCTATGTTCCGCCGGGTATGATACATCATGGTCGAGAACGTTGACGGCGTGGGCGTGAATATCTGCACCTGTTCAGGATTCGTTCTCAGTTCCGAGGTGACGAATCTTCGTAACTCTTCCATATGCCGTTCATAACATCCGGGATGCGCGGCCATGAGATAGTACGTCAGGAATTGTTTTTTATTGTGTTCTCTGTTAGATTCATCGAACATTCTCTTAAAATCCAAAAGTTCCTTTTTTCCCGGTTTACCCATTAATCTCACAACATCATCGGATATGTGTTCCGGAGCTATCTTAAGCTGTCCGGAGATGTTCTCTTTCACGAGATGGTCCAAATACGCTTTTCCGTTACATTTGTCTGAAAGGATGAGATCGTATCTTACTCCGGATGTGATGAAGACCTTTTTCACACCTTCCATGTTCTTTATGTTCTCAAGCAGACGGATCTGTTCCTCATGGTTTACGCTCAATCTCTCGCATATTTTCGGATACAGGCACCTTCTGTCCTTACATTTCCCGACCCGGGATTTTTTTAAACATTCGATGCCGTACATATTGGCGGTCGGTCCGCCTACATCGTATATTATGCCGTTGAATCCCTTTCTTGAGGCCATGCGTTCAATTTCCCTCAATATCGAATCCGCGCTCCTGCTGATCACCGTTCTTCCCTGATGCACCGATACGGCGCAGAAATTGCACTCTCCGTAACAGCCTCTGTGTGTGGTCACCGATTGTTTTATGGTCTCCATCGAGCGGACGGCTCCGTCCTTCAGATAATACGGATGAACTTTGTTCTCATAATCCAGTTCATATATCCTGTCGAGATCTTTCTGCGGCAGATGACGGGAAGGAGAATTGTGTATCAGCCATCGGTCCCCGTGAGCCTGCATCAATCCTCCGGAGGTCAGCGGGTCGCAGTTGTCGGAGAACATTTTGAATGCGTTGATGAACGCGTTGTTGTCAGCGGAACAGAGATCGAAGGAAGGGATCACAAGATATCCGTCCTTTCTTTCCTTTGATGCGTAACATATCCCTCTGATATTCCGCCATTCCGTTCCGTCCCTCAAAGCGTTCGCAAGTTCCAGATTGGAAAGTTCCGACATACCGTATGTTATGATGTCCGCCTTCGAATCGAAAAGTACGGAACGTCTCACGCTGTCGGACCACATATCGTAATGCGCGATCCTTCTCAGACTCGCTTCAATTCCGCCGAGCACGATCGGTTTGGTCTGTTTGAAATATTTTCTGATCAGGTTGGAATATGCTATGCAAGCTCTGTCCGGCCGTCTGTCGTTAACGCCGCCGGGAGTGAAATCGTCATCCTTTCTGCGTTTCCTGGTTGCGGAATAATTGGCAACCATTGAATCGACGCACCCTGCCGATATACTCCAGAAAAGAAGCGGTTCACCCAGTCTTGTTATGTCTTTCTCAGACGAGACGTCAGGCTGCGCGATCATCCCGACCCTGAATCCGTTCTCGATCAGCCATTGTCCGATGACCGCGGATCCGTTGTACGAGGTGTCGGCATACGTGTCTCCTGATATCAGGATCACGTCCAATCCGTCCCATCCGCGTCCGATGACCTCTTCCGGAGTGACGGGTATGAACATACCACCGTATCGCTTTTGAAAGCCTATTAATGTTGCTGTTTTTGTTTCATGCTGCAACGAAGAGTATCCGCGCCCAGCTCGATCCGGTTCGTCATCTTTATACAAGTGTTGCGGAAAATCGCATGGAAATCCGCCGAACGGATGCATTTTTAAAGTATATCGCTATTCTAATGTTCATGAATAAAAAAATATCGGGTTGCGATTGCTGTTCAGAATGCACGAATAGTCCGGACTGTAAGTGCAACTGTCCCGACTGTACCTGCGGTTGCTGTACGAACAACGATTGCTGCTGCGGGGACGATTGCGACTGCCGTGCGAACTATGACTGCTGCTGCGTGGAGTCGAAGTTCCTGCTTTCAGCGGTATCATCGATAATGGGTATGATATTCATGGGCGTCTTTGCTGTCCTATTCAGCATCGCGGCGATGAACACCGTATGGGATCTCACGACGTTCGATGCGTACGGTTACACTTTCATGCTGTTCTGCGTGGCCGCTGCGCTCGCCCTTGCCGGGATCATCTCACTGAAGGCCGGCGACATGACGGAAGGAATACTGTTCTCGCTTACCGGATTCACTATGGCCGTTGTCTTCGGCGGCGCATTGTACGGCTACGAAGCGGCGGTATACATGGAATGGATACTCGCTGCCATGCTGCTCGTGATAGCGTTTGTTCTCCTGGCAGGACGCGACACCATGTTTGGTATAGCAGTAAGCATGTTCTTTGCAGGACTCACGCTGTCGTTCGTTTCCGGTCAGGACCTCGTGACGGCTGCTTCAGGGATCACATTCCTCATTTCAGGAGTGATCCTCATGTACGTTGCGATATCCGATTGGATGTTCGTTGAAGAAGGCATAGACCTTCCGAAGATCTAAACACATGGGCCGCAGGGCCTGTTTTAATTTTTCTTTTCACATGTGCCTGAACGGAGATAGTATTCCGTCCGCGTTGTCTGCGTTATCGTTTAATACGCGGTCATTCTAATATGATCATGAATGCGCAGAAACGTGTGGCTGCTATACACGATATCTCATGCTTTGGAAGATGTTCGCTGACGGCCGCATTACCGATAATATCTGCGGCGGGAGTGGAAACCTCCGTTATACCTACGGCCGTTCTGTCAACGCACACCGGAGGATTCGATGATTTCACGTACCGTGATCTCACGGAGGACATATCCAAAGTGGTGGATCACTGGATCTCGCTGAACCTGAAGTTCAGCGCCGTATACACCGGTTTTTTAGGATCGATCGAACAGATAGACATAATCTGCGGAACATTTGACCGTTTGGGATCCGAGGACACGATGATCATCGTGGATCCCGTGATGGCCGACAACGGGATACTTTACAAAACATTTCCGCAGAACTTTCCCGAAGGCATGAAACGATTGTGCGGGAAAGCGGACGTGATAATACCGAACATAACGGAAGCAACCCTTTTACTGAACACGGAATATAGAGACGGACCTTACACTGAGGAATACATAGAGGATATGCTGCTCGGACTCGGTAAAACGGGCGCAAATAAGATCGTGCTCACCGGAGTATTTTTCAATGAAAAGGAATTCGGTGCGGCAACGTATGATACGGAAACGGAGAACATATCATATTCCTTCTTCAGCCGCATACCCGGTCACTATCACGGAACGGGTGACGTTTTCGGAAGCGCATTGGTTGCATCCATGGTAAATAACGTCTCATTTGAAAAGGCGGCCGCCGTTGCCGCGGGTTTTACCGCGGAAAGCATAAAGAGGACATATGCCGCCGGAACGGACACAAGATTCGGAGTGAATTTCGAAGAAGGTCTGAAAGATCTGCCCGGATTGATAGCAGAAGCAAGATCGTGAATATTGTCACCGGACCGCCCTGCGGCGGTCCAGTTCATCGACGAGTATTTTCTTCACATCGTTTGCAGCTTCTTTGACGTCGTCATCATGCTTCCCTTTGAGAATGATCGAGCAGAGATGTTTATGCGACGAATAATTGGAACTCAGATACACGATCGCCAGATCCCTTTTGTAATCTTCCATGATCATGTCCAGTTCAATGAGAAGCATTTTTACCTTTTCCGCGGGCATATCAGGGATTATTGTCTGCGGATCGAGAAACTCCATGAGATCGTCGCTTCTGCATTTGTTCTCCATGGCGGTGCGATGCATCATGACTAGATGAACATTTGTATCGTGTTCATATTTACCGTCAACTCTGAATAGCATTCTTTGCGTATGCGTCATTGACCTATTCTGAGTTTGAGTTCGTTGAATATCTCGACCGTTCTTTCAACACTATTCTGATTGAACGCCATGATCCTGTGTCCGTCATTGATCACAATATATGCTTGAACATTCTTGTATATCGCTAACGTATACGTTCCGAACTCACCGTTCCTGAAGTTGCCGCTGCTTATGTAAGTGCCTCCGAACCCTCCGGTCCGCGTCCCGGGGTCGAGATCATAGCGCAGTTCCGCCGAGATGATGTCATCATAACTGATAGTTCGATCAACCATCGGCGCGTCAACACGCAGGCGGTCATCATCCATAGTTACCGTAACGCTCCCCATTCCGGCAACGAAGAACACTGTCACCAGTACTATCAGGACCGGGATTCCTACCATTAATGACGCTACGGCGATCCACCGTTTGTTATACATGTTAAAACATATACTACGGAGCCTTTTTATTCTTGTCGGACGGCGTGAGTTCCATGTAGATACGATCTTCGTTCAGGAATCGTTATATTCTTTCGAACATTGGACGGACTCATGCCATCGCTGTTCTGTATGCGCTGCAAGAGCCTCACACCGCCCGGATCGGACAGGTGCAGAGTGTGCGGAGCATCGGTAGGCGAGGTGGAAGGGAAACAACATTGTTTCTCCGACTTCGCTTTTGACGGAAAGAATAATGAAAGGAACGAAGAAAAGAAGACGATCGTGTCCAAAGACAAACTGGCGGCCCCTTATTTCCCTTATGAACCGAGAGAATCACAGATGGACATCGTTAAGGATATAACAGTAACGCTGGCGGGATCGGATCACATAGTTATGGAATCCGGCACCGGAACGGGAAAGACGATATGCGCACTGGCGGGTGCGCTGCACCACGCCAAGATGAAAGGCAAGAAGATAATCTATCTGACAAGGACGATATCGCAGAGCAATCAGGTGATGCATGAACTGAGAGCCATATCCGAGATCAAGGATGTATCGGGTATGACCCTTGCGGGAAGGAAAAGATCATGCCCTCTGCTGAGAACGATATCCGGTTATGAGGATATACCGCCCAGCGTCCTGTCAAGCCTTTGCGAAGAGAAGAAGGCAAAAAGCGCCGGAGGCGGAGACGGATGCAAATATTATGACCGCGTGAAAAGATTCGCACCGAAGATAGAGGCATACTGCAGAGAAACGCTCCCGACGTCGGATGAACTGGACGCATTCTGCGAATCGCACGACGTGTGTCCGTACGAAGCGAGAAAGGTACTGATCCAAGGAATGGATGTGATCGTTGCGCCGTATATCCACATATTATCGGAAGACATAAGATCCAATTTACTCAATCACATGAGATGCGATGACGATAATATCCTCCTTATCGTTGATGAAGCGCACAATCTCATATCCGCGGCAAGAGAACAGGGTAATTTTTCCATCAGGATGAAAGTGATCGACGCGGCCGTTGACGAGATCACGGCGCTTAAGGATCCGACGCTGTTTCGTGATATAAAAGCGGGAGAATTCACCGGTTTCCTGAAAGCGGTGATCAAAGGCGCTGCAAATGAAAAGTTACAGCTGGGGATGCGTGAATCCCTGATGGAATACGACCGCATAGAATCACGGCTTAAAGAAAAATACTCGATGAATTCCGCCGATCTGCTGAATGCGGTGAACAGAATGATAGAGATCGGCGAGATCAGAACGGAATATCTTCTCGATCGCGGAGAACATAAGCTTTCCGAGTTATTCACACTCGGTATCTCACTGAGAGCATGGATATCATCGGACGAAGGCCAATTCATAAAGACGATAAAGGCGGACAGCGACGGCGAGATGCTCTGCGCGTCATGTATCGATCCGTCAGATATCACGATGTTCATAAATTCGATGAAGGGCGCAATACACATGTCCGGTACCCTTCAGCCGCTGGAACAGTATGCGAGAACGATGGGACTGCCCGCTTCAACGGTCACGAAGATTTACCCGACGCCGTTCCCTCCGGAGAACAGGTCAGTGATCTATCTGAACAATGTAACAACAAAATACGAGGACCTTAAACGTGATGGAACGATAGAAAAAATAGCGGAACACATAATATCATTATGCGGCGCCGTGGAGAAGAACACACTCGTGTTCTTCCCGTCATACGTTCTTATGAGCAGACTGAGGCCTCTGGTGGAACAGAGGATCGATAAAAAAATGTACTGGGAGGAATCGGGATATCAGAAAAGGACGATGTCCTCACTGGATAAATTCAGAAAAGGACGCGACGGTGTGTTCTTCACGGTCATCGGCGGATCCATCGCGGAAGGCATTGATTTTCCCGGTGATGAGTTATCATTTGCGATAATAGTCGGAATACCTTATCCTCCTCCGACGCTTGAATCGAAGGCCATGTCAGACCTGTTCGATAAAAAATACGGTCCCGGTACAGGCTGGACGTATGTTAACGAAGTTCCTGCGATAAGGAAGATGAAGCAGGCCATAGGCCGCCTGATAAGAACGGAGACGGACCGCGGCATGGCAGTGATACTGGATTCGAGGACGCAGAGATATTCGAAGCAGCTTGACGCGAAACTGTCGGAAGACCCGGTCGCCGATGCGATAAAGTTCTTCAGACGGTGATCATCGCCGGCCATTGCAGACGGATCGGACGCATCACGGATGATTTTATACATGGTAATGAATGTAAGAACATGCCGATCACGGACATGCTCAAAGACGTGAGGATCTGGATAGTCTCCGCTCTCGTCTTCGGTCTTATCATCGGCGATACGGGAAATGCGCCGATCATAGCCGTCATAACACTGATGGTGCTGATGTGCGTATCATTGCACGGACTGACGTTCAACAGATCCGATATAATCGAAAATAAGAAAATAATACTGCTCGGTATTTTCATATGCTACGGGGTCGCGGGCACCGTGACTCTACTGGTGGGATCGTTCTACAGTCATGAACTTTGGTTGGGCTGGGTCATATTGGCTGCGGTGCCGTGCGCGATATCGGTGATCACAGGCACACTGATATTGAAAGGGAATACAAAATCGGCGATGATCGTCGTAACCGCGGTCTACCTGGCAGCGTTGGTAATAACGCCATTGATAACCCATGTGTTCATAGGCGAAGCCGTAAGCCCGCTGGAAGTGCTGAAGTATGTGACGCTCTTCATACTCGTACCGTTTCTCATTTCAATCCCGTTAAGGAATGTCGCTCTCAACGCGGATGCAAAAGCGATCTCGATAAACATAATGTTCTTCATACTGATATTCGTAACATTCGGCGCCAACAAGGAATTCATTCTCGGCGAACCCGGAACGGTGTTATGGGTGGCCGCAGGCTGTCTCGTAAGGGTGGCCGCGATCGCCGCGGTGATGGAACTCATTCTGAAATACGTTAGAATGAGAAGGGATTCGAGGATCCCGATGGTCCTCATGTCGATATGGAAGAACAGCGCCCTCGCGATGTCGATGACCATGATCCTGATACCGACGACGGAATCCGTTATGCCCGCGGCGCTGTCGCTTCCCATCGAAATGCTGTTTTTCATGGTCATGATGTGGTATTATTCGAAACGATGCGCACCGGTTCAGGAAGAGAGAATGAGTGGAAAAAAATAACGGGAGAAGAATGAGGGATCATAGCTTAAGCTGCGATGTACGAGGCTGATGTCCTGCCACTCGAACAGCATTTTCCTGCCAATAGAGGAAACGTATATGATTAATAAACAAAAAACAATAAGGAATCATGTCTCCGGAAATCCGCAGAAGGCCTTCCGTAGAGGAATTGAAGACGATAGTGAAACCCGTGGCCGAAAAATACGGAGTCGAGAAGGTATATCTGTTCGGTTCGGCGGCGAGAGGAGATCACACCGAGAACAGCGATTATGACTTCTGTATAGAACTCGGAAAAATAAGGACGGCAAGCGTACTGTCGGAATTCTTCCAGGATCTGCGTGAAGCCATAGGACGTGAGATCGATCTTGTAACCGCAAGATCGTTGGATTCCGAATTTTTCAACACGGTAATGACGGAAGGGATTGTCGTATATGAGCAATGATAACAAATCGATAAAGGCCATTTATTTCATATATTGCAGATCGGAAAGCAGATCAAAGATCTGTCATCCGAACTGACCAGAAAATACCCGGAAGTACATTGGAAAGGTCTTGCGGGCATGAGGGACATAGTCGCACACAGGTATCACACGGTCGATTTCGGAACAATATGGCTCACAATAACGGAAGAGATCCCGGTACTGATAGAAACATCCGAAAAAATCTTGTCCGAATATGAAAAATCTTGAAAAATGTCTCCTCGGCGAGAGAACATTCCTCTAAGCGGTTCTTCTTACACGACTGTTGCTGGTCGTTACAGAGATACGGAAAAACATGATTCAACGGTCGGAATTATATATCGAAAGAGGAATCACGAATCCCAAGCGGAGATAGCTAAGCCTGGACCACGGCGCCGGTCTTGAAAACCGGTGGCGGTGACGCCCCGGGGGTTCGAATCCCTCTCTCCGCGCCATTTCTCTCTAAATCTGATCATTTCGTTCGGTAAGACGTTTGTATGCGGCTTCGCCGATGCACTCTTTTGCATGAGGGCACCATGAGATGCAGCTCTGCACATCATTGTAAACGATGAAACCGCAATTTTCGCATATCGCTTTGACATCATCGGAAAAAAGTTCGATCTCGTTTCCGCAGTCCGGACATGTTCTGATATCCAATGTGGGCGTCCCTCTGATGTTCATTGCACCGGGACACCCTTTGATCAGGATGTCACGCTCCCTTCCTGCTTAATATGCGGCCGTCAACGGAAAGAGTCACGATCTGCCGCGGAATACTTTTTCCGCAGTTCATAAGCGCAGTGTCTACCATTTTTTCAATGCCGCCGCAGCAAGGCACTTCCATCCGTGTGATCGTGATCGTTTTAATATCATTCATTTCCAGGATGGCGGTGAGCTTCTCACTGCGGTCCTTGTCGAGCTTCGGGCAGCCGATGATTGTAACTTTGCTCTTCATGAACTCCGCATGAAAATTACCGCAGGCGTATGCCGAACAGTCAGCCGCGACCAGAAGATCTGCGTTTTTGAAATACGGCGCACTCGGCGGCACGAGTTCGATCTGCACGGGCCACTGCCTCAGATGGCTCGGAGCGGTGTGTTCCGTTCTGGTTTCTGTGATATCAAGGCGTACCAGCTCTTTTGAATGAGTTCCGGGGCAGCCGCAGGCCAATGTCTCAGGTTGCTGATTCATTCTTTCTTCGACCGCCGCTTCATCATACGCCGCCGCCTCACGCTCTTCGAATGAGATCGCCCCGGTAGGACAGACCGGTAAACAATTACCGAGCCCGTCACAGTAATCGTCACGTAACAGTTTTGCTTTGCCGTTCCGTATCGCAAGCGCGCCTTCGTGACATGCGGACACACACAGGCCGCAGCCGCTGCATTTCGTTTCATCGATTTTTATGATCCGTCTCAACATGTTCTCACTGTGCCGTAATGCCCTTGTCAGACTATTACATCTTTGCCATCGGCCACTCTGCTGAGGGAAATCATCGTTTTAGCAACGTTTCGAAATGATGATTACCATCTTAAATTGCGCCATAGGCTATTTGAGGCAGCATAACCACTCAGAGACAAGAAAAATCAATGTCTAAAAAATGTAGAGGTTGCATATGGCCATTTTAATGAATTCCTGATAATTCTTGAAAGATTTGTCCTGTTCACGGCATCGTTGATCTCGGCGATCAGTTTCGGCAGTATGCTCAGCAGAACATCTACTGTTTCTCCTTCGGACTTCTCTTCCGCCTGACTGTAAAAGTTTCTGTCTTGAGTTATAGTCACTTACCTAAGTATTCAGAATAACTCAACTGAAAAATCTGGACTTTATTTATATAGAATACACCGTTTTCACGAATTCATTATTCCAAAAAGTTTGGTTAATGACTATAATCTGATCTCCAAGTACTCACGGTAGAACGCAACCTTCGCCGCCTGCGTAACATCTTTCTTCTCTACCATCTGAATGGCCGTGGATTCCAGATAAGATACATACTGCAAATATGACCGAATGGCTTCTACGATGAAAGAAGGAGTTTGGATAAGATCATTGACACAATGCGCAAACGCTTGAGTTTCCCTCGCATCATACCGCGCCTTACCTTTGGACGTATGTTATATCGTGCGAATGTGCCGGTAGCGGCGATAGCGAAGACCCTTGGGCATGATGACATCACGACCTCGCTGAAGTATCTCGGCATCGACATGGATGATATGACATCTGCCATGCGTACCCTCGAATTGTATCAGAGTTCCCTCATGAACGGAGTATTTTGATGATTTCGAGTAAAATCCGGGAATCGGGACCATTATCCTGCTTAGATGCCAGGTTCAGATATGAGAATATGATCTCCCATCAGCAGGCCGCCCATAACATTGAAAAACGAGGAAGCCGACAGATTAATTAGAACGGTATCCGTTCCGAACGCCGTGGCGACGCCGAAAGAAACATTCCTCTCATGCGTTCTGAGAGAAGATCACGATTATATTCCGATGTTCCTCCGTGATCTGACGATAGGAATGGATATAACGGGAGTGAGAACGACCGATGTATTCACGAAGGAATACGATCACAAACTTTCCGCCGCTTCCGTGAAAAAGTTCAGGGAATTCTGCGGGCAGGACGCCGTTGTGGGGTGCATACATTCATTGACGTTCAACACGGAAGCGTTCGGCGGCATTGTGAAGTATCCGGAATACGGGATACCTTCAGTGATCAAACACCCGTTTGAAAATATTACCGACATACCCGATGTTTCTCTGGAACCCGAAGGAAAGACGATCGGAGTGTTGCGTTCTTATTCCGCAGTCAGGGAAAGTATGCCGGACGTTGCCGTCGTGGCTAACGTTGAAGGCCCTCTTACCAAGGCCGGAACGGTAACCGGAATAGAAAGCATGATAATGTATCTTGAGGCCGAGAAAGACCTGATGGATGACATCATTTCACTATGTGCGGACCATACACACGTCTTCCTGGAGCATATCGACCGGAGCGGATCAATGGATTGTGTCTTTTTAGCATCGGCGACCGATAACCCGGACATGTTCGGATATGACGTCTACCGTGATTTCACGGTAAAACATCTGAAAAGGATGTCGGACAGGATACACAGGATCGGTTATCCTGTGATATTCCATCCGCACGGTTCATTCACAACGCCGGAAACGGAAAAGATATTTGACGATACGATAAAGACGGGCATAGAAGGATTCCAGTTCGCTGAAAAGAACGATCCAGAAAAGATAATATCGATGATAGGCGGCAGATGCTCGGTCATGGGAGGCACCGATGTGGTCCCCGCACTTCTCTCCGGTCCTGCAGAGAGGATCGAGAATGAGACGGTGGATTACATCAATAAATGCAAAGATGCGGACTACGTCTTCATGTGCTCATGTTCCCTGCACAGGGCGACGCCCCTGGAGAACATAAAGATAATGGCGGACACCGTTCACAGGTACAACGGACGTCTTATTGACAAAAAAGTCAAATATTTAAAACAAAACCGTACAACCGCATAAATATACGGGCGACTCAGATTTTCAAGACGATCGCAGAGGTCCGTATAATGGAGTAACCGTTCACTATCCAGTATATTCTTTTCGTTATGAAAATGATTCCCGAGATAATCATAAATGAACTGTTTCACGATCGGATCCGAATGATATGTTATTATAACCTGACTTTGACAGGACGTGTTGTAAAACATGATGCTGGGCCGTGCGGATGCTGACAATCGGAACGCAAAGGTGAAAGAAGTGTTCTGAGATACCGAGTCTATGCCTAAACAACTACACCT
>WQZU01000003.1 GCA_009780575.1 Candidatus Methanomicula labiotermitis | reverse complement strand
TACTCCGGCCAATTTCTCTTATATTGTTTACTGCATTCCATCCCTGCCATCGTCTGGCTCCTGCTTCGTTACAAGCGGCCGGACGATGGTTCTCCAGCTAATTACGATTTATCAAACACAGTTGTTAGAATAAATGCGTCCAGTACGTCATTAACGCCCGATATAACTCCTCTTCGGCCATTGCAGCGTTTAATAGTGCTTTGCACACATGTACTACAACTGGCACAAACAGCCTTCAGAAATCTGTTACGGATTTGATCATGACTGTTACGTCAATCGACCATTTCCAGGTTCAATTCTCTGCCTGCGGAGTCGTATGCTTTCCAGCTTGACCTGTCGTACGGCTGACATGTGATTATGTGTACGCCTCCCCATGAACTGAAGAATATGAGATCATCATCGGAAGGTTCGTTCGAATATCCCGGATGCGAGTGTACCGTTCCCGATATGTCCAGGTTGATCGGCGACATCCACATGTTTATGAATGCATGACTGTCCCCGTATATCGTTCCCGGTATCAGTACCATCTCATCCACTACGCCGTCGTTTTGTCTTAACAGGCATATAAATTCCTGGGGATAGCACGCTCTCGCGGATTCGTTGACCCCGTCTATCAGGTCCCATGACAGGGCACGGATCTTTTTCATAGTCCTCCGTCCAGTTTTTCATGTATCCTTGAATAGAAGTCATCATCGAACCTTATGAACCTCCCGTAATCCGAGGACATTGAGAACTCCAGTTTCGATAATCCGGGTATATCGTACTCCTCTTGGCCGTCCACCACCAGAAGGCATCCTTTGTCCATTACCAGTTCCACCGTTATCTTTGACGACGTCGGTATGACAAGCGGCCGTGCTGCGAACTTGAACGCTGCCATCGGTACGACCACCAGCGCATTCACGCGCGGATCGATTATAGGTGAGCCAACGCTCATCGCATAGCACGTTGACCCGGTCGGTGTGGAGATTATGACGCCGTCCGCTCTGAGGTCGGTTGCAAGATGATTGTCCACATATACTCTGAATTGTCTTAATTTTGCGATCGAATCCGTGTGTATGACCGCTTCGTTGACCGCGTCCGTCATCTTCTTGCCGTTGAACACCGTTTGAAGTTTCAGTCTTTTATCTATTCTGTAATTGCCTTTCCTGAGCCTTTCAATGCCTTCTTCGATCTTGTCCACCGATATCTCTGCCAGAAACCCTATGCCTCCGGCGTTCACGCCGAATATCGATGCATTGTTCTTCTGCATCGCCCTCAGTATCGTTCCGTCTCCGCCGACGGTTATCATTATGTCAACGTCCATCTGTTCTATCGGACACCCGTCCGTGCCGAGATGGTCCGCTATCTCCTTTTCGAATACGGCGCTCTCTCCCTGCAGAGCGTTCATCACCCTTTTCGCAACATCGGCGGCGGCCGGCAGGCTCATGTTCGCATATATCCCGTACTTGTGCCTCTTCTCCTTTTTATCGCCTCTGGATCCGAACATCACTATATCATAGACATCTTTATTCCCGACCGCAAGGAAATTCGACCTCAGTTCGAGGTCGAACGGCATATCGAACTCCGTTCCGTCGAGATTGTATATCTCTCCTCCCGCTTCTTTCAGGATCAGATAGCTTGCCGCTATGTCTATGACCCTGATCGACCTTCTGTTATTCTCCGAATCCATCAGGAAACCGTCTGCCATGCCCGACGCCACCAATGCCATCTCGATCGATGCGCATCCGTATGCGCGAGAGGTTTTCACACGTTTCGCCAGTGCGAACGAGTCCGGATGGGCGCCGTTCCCCAGGTATATCATCATAAGCAGCCTGTCCGGATCGGAGCGTTTCTTTGTTTGTATCCTCTTGCCGTTCAGATACGCTCCTTTTCCCTTTTCGGCGGTGTATCTGTCTCCGGTCACAAGATTTTCGATGAATGCGGTGTGTACGTCTTTCAGCGATCTTTTTCCTATGGCCATCGAAACCGTATATAACGGAACGCCGATGACGGAGTTCGTTGTCCCGTCTATCGGATCGAGGACAAGTGTCTCATCAGCGCCGTTGTCCACGAACCCTATCTCTTCGCTCAGTACGTTCAGTGATACGTCGTTATCCTGAAGATATTTGAGGACCGCGTTCTCCGCCGTCTTGTCTATGTAAGTGGTCGGAGTGCCGTCCACGCCTATGCACAGCTCTTTTCCTCTGTCCGGACCGGGGATCAGCTTTATCGCTGCGCGTATTCGTTCGGCTATCTCGCTGAGGATGTTGATCATCGTGTGATTATATTCGGCTGCATATTTATCGATTCGCCGATGTTTTTATTTGTGTACACAATAACATCGGCCGATGACCGATGATGAGCGCGTGATATTCTCCGGAGGAAGGCCCATGACATTGTCCGCCGATCCGGGGAAACGTGTGTACGGAGAACGTTTGGTGAACGTTTCCGGAAAGGAATACAGGGAATGGTCTCCGAACAGGAGTAAGCTTTCCGCTTACCTTTGCCTCGGAGGCGTGCAGTTTCCTTTCTCGCGCGATACGTGCGTCCTTTATCTCGGGGCGGCGAGCGGTACCACTGCCAGCCACATATCGGATGTCGCGATCGACGGAACCGTATATTGTGTTGAGTTATCGCACAGAACGTTCAGGGATCTCGTGCGCGTCTGCGAAACGCGGAGCAACATGGTTCCTTTGCTCGGTGACGCTTCGGCTCCGGAAGATTACCGTTTTGCCGTTGAAAATGTTGACGTTGTTTATCAGGACGTTGCACAGAAAGGGCAGACGGACATACTTATCAATAACATGGAATGTTTTTCCGCAAGATACGGAATGATATCCGTGAAGGCCAGGTCGGAGGATGTTACCGCTAATCCGGAGAAGATATTCAAAAAAGCGTGCGAACGTTTTGCGGACAGGGGATTGAAGATCATTGATTTTCTCTCCCTTGAGAGATACGAGAAAGCGCATGCCATGATCGTTGTTGAGATGATGCCATGAGAACCGTGTATACAATAGCGTTCTCCGGGAATGATATGCTTATGGTCTACAACCCGAAAAGAAAAGGGTGGGAGATGCCCGGCGGAAGGATAGAGAATAACGAAAGTGTGATCGAGGCGGCCGTTCGCGAATATGCCGAAGAATCGGGATATACGGTGAACATAATATCAGCTGAAGAGATGAACGGATGTCACGTATGCGCCGCCGTCCTCGGTAAAAAGGTGGATCACGGTGAACTGGAATCGAAACTGTTCTCCGAACTTCCGGATGAACTGGCGTTCGAACGCTCTGAATATGATCACACGGTCGAATGGGCGCGCGCTGTGATCGTGAACACACGTTAATGAATTCCCGGGAAGCGTTTGTTTTTCTTATTGAACCCTATGGATTTGCGCGCGCCTGCGCGAACCAATCAAGCTTTTATACTTGTATCATCTAACCGCAGAAAGCCTCGCCGCCAATAGATGATTCGGAGGATCAATAATGGCAAGAATGCATGCAAGAAGAAAAGGAAGATCGTGTTCAAAACACCCGATGATCTCGGAGAGCCCGGCATGGGTCACTCTCAACACCGCCGAAGTAGAGGACCTCATCGTCAAAATGGCGAGAGACGGTTACACGTCCGCCAGGATAGGCCTCATGCTCAGGGATCAGTACGGAGTGCCGAACGTAAAACTGCTGACCGGGAAATGCGTCACGGAGATCATGAAAGAGAAGGGCGTAGCGTCTGAACTTCCGGAGGATCTTTCAAGTCTTATGAGACGCGCGATCTCGCTGAACATACACTTGAGGACAAACAAAGGAGACCACTCCAACAGGAGAGGCCTCCAGTTGATCGAGTCCAAGATCAGAAGACTGGAACATTATTACAAGGACAACGGTGTCCTTCCGGCAGATTGGAAATATTCACTCAAGACTGCGGAGCTTATGCTCAAGTAAGGAAGGTGTTCCATGGACGATGACGTCCCGCCGAAACTTTTTTCACGTTTATCTTCTGCCGCCGATGTTGTGAGGGCGCATGATAACGTACACATTTATTCTCATCATGATGCCGACGGCATATCTGCGGCAGTGATACTTGCAAAGACCATGATGCGCGCCGGAAAAGGATTCAAGCTTACGCTGTTCAACTCGCTGAACAACGATACGGTCGACGAAGTCAGGAATTGCAGCGCAAAATGCATCATTATAGCGGATATGGGCGCCTCATATCTCATGGAATTGGATGAGATCGACGCGGACGTCATCGTTCTGGACCATCACAAAGGTGAAGCCGGGATCGCCAGACTGCATTACATCAATCCGCATTCTTTCGGCATAGACGGCATGAGCGGAGGATGCGGCGCATCAATGGCCATGCTGTTCTCGGCGGCGATGAGCGATGAGAACTGGGATCTTGTGCAGATGGCCTTTGCCGGCGTTGTTGGTGATAAACAGCACATAAAGGGCCTTTCCGGAGTCAATGTATATCTGTTCGAAGAAGGCAATAAACGAGGATACGTAACAAAAGCGGACGGCTCCCTTATACCTTCCGGGCAGCTGATGAGTTCTCTTTTCCTCACAACGGAACCATACATCAGAGGAGTCAGCGGAGATGTGGACGGCGTCTCGGCATTGCTTGATGATGCCAATATAGACGCGTCGAAATCATTCTCGGACCTCACTGACGCCGAGAAACGGAAATTATCATCGCTGATCACCGCCAGACTTCTCGGCCAGGGTGTCACGGCGGAGACTATGGATGAACTTGTTTCCAATCGATATATACTGAGAAATTGGAACATTGACGCGGAAGAGTTCGCTTATCTCTTCAATTCATGCGGGCGTTCCGGCGCCGGAGGAATAGGAATCGGATCCGGACTGGGCGACAAGAAGTGTATGTCCGAAGCAATGATCATAAATGAAGCGTCCAGGAAGCAGGTGCTTTCAGCCGTGAAAGACCTTGATTCAAAGCTTGAACAAATGGAGAACATACAATTCTTCGAGAACTCCGAATCGGGATTCACCGGGATCCTTTGCGAAATCGCGATGCGCTTCATCGGCGACAAGAACAAACCGATCATAGGATACAACGTCACGGAAGGAAAGACGAAAGTCTCGTCAAGATGTACGCATCATATACTGGACAGAGGGGTCGATCTCTCCGTTGCGATGAAAACATCGGCTGAAAAGGTCGGCGGCGGAGGCGGAGGTCACAGGATAGCAAGCGGCGCCTGGTTCCCTCCCGGCAACGAGAAAGAATTCCTTAAAACACTTGATGACATCATCGGAACGCAGATCAGCGCCAGGTGACATCCACTTCATCCGTTCTGAATTTTTGGTCGACCTTCGTGTCGTCCATTGACATCCTTATACCGGAATCGTACATGACGTGGCCTAACCACGCTATCATTGCGCCGTTGTCTATGCAAAGTCTCGGCTGAGGAGCGAACATCTTTGCTCCGCGGTCCTCCGCCATGCTCTCTATCATGTTCCGGAGCCGCATGTTCTGCGCAACGCCTCCTCCCATAAGCACTTCGTCCTTGCCTATGTGGGCCATCGCCCTTTCCGTGACTTCGGCAAGCATTGCGAAACACGTCTCTTGCACGGAATGCGCTATGTCTTCCAGCCTGTGCCCTTTCTTACTGAGTGAGACGGCGGCCGTCATGATCCCGGAGAACGCCATGTCCATACCTTTGACCGAATAAGGAAGATCGAGAAGTTTGTCTCCTTCTCTTGCCAGTTTCTCTATTGCGGGTCCGGCGTAATATCCGATGCCCAGTTCTCTGCCGAGTTTGTCGAACATGTTCCCTATGCCGATGTCCAGCGTCTCCCCGAATATCCTGTATTTGCCGTTGGCGAACGCTATGATCTGCGTGTTCCCGCCGGAAGCGTACAGAAGTACGGGATCGTTGCATCCGGTCGTCGCATTGCCGATCTCAACGTGCGCAACGCAGTGGTTCACGCCCACGATCGGAATACTCAGTTTTACGGACAAAGCGCGTGCGGCAGTGGCCGCAACCCTGAGGCACGGGCCCATTCCCGGACCTTTTGAAAAAGCTACCAGACCTATGTCCTTCAATGAGATACCGGCGTCCGATACCGCTTTTTGTATGGTTTCCGCGACAATGTCGGCGTGGTGGTTGGCCGCCTCTCTGGGATGCAGTCCTCCTTCCGGCGGCTTATACATGTTTATGACATTTGACAGAACGTTGCATTCGCCGTCCGTTATACCGATGCCGAGCGTGTGTGCCGTGCCTTCTATACCGAGTGTTATCATATTATTGTCTCGCAATCAATTTCAACTTTTCCAATATGGGGATCGCACCGCATATCACTTCTTCATCAACAACAAGCACCGGGAATGTCTCTTCAACGATCTCATAATAAGCCGCTTCCGCGAGGCCGTCCACGGTGTCCGCATTGATTATCTCAATCTCCAGACCTTTCGGCATCCTCTCTTTCACGTGTTCACATTTTTCGCAATCGTTCTTTGTGAACAATTTTACTTCCGGCATGAATCTGCAAATCCTTTACTCATTTAATACGTTTCGTATCAACAAATCACGCGTTATGAAAATAATGGATATTTCTGTTTGCCGTTGCTTCCGTAATATGCGCCGTAAAGATGGATTGAAGAAAGATATAATAACATGAAACCTATCATCAGCCCGCTGGGCTCGTGGTCTAGGGGTTATGACGTTTCCTTGACATGGAAGAGATCGCCGGTTCAAATCCGGCCGAGCCCACCATTGCCGCTTCCGTTTATCATTCTTTATTCGTTGTTAGCGTATGCGCTGGCAGACCTGCATGCGATCCGCCGCCATTTTAAAAACGTAGAAATAGTAAGAAAATGTTGGACGGATGCTGCGACTGTAGTCTAGCGGTCAGGACAGTGGCTTCCCAAGCCTCTAACCCGGGTTCGAATCCCGGCAGTCGCACTGCCAGCATCTGTTTCGTTGGTTCCGTGGGTTTCGTACCTGATGCCGGCTGAAAGAACATATATCATTGAATTGTGCACTCATTCTTATAAGATTCAACGTTCCCGAAAACGCATCGTAACGGCTGACGGAACACAGCATAAGTTAACTTACTCGGCCTTTGTAATGTTTATATCATTGTTTCGCCTACTGTGCCCGAGATAATATGCTGGAGATAGACAGTTCGAAAGGAGAGGGAGGAGGGCAGGTTGTACGCTCGTCCGTTGCGCTTTCCGCTATAACTGGCATAGAGGCGAAATTGACACGTATACGCGAGAACAGACCTACGAACGGTCTTTCCAAACAGCACTGTATCGCCGTGAAAGCGGTTGCGGATATGACCGGATCAGAGGTCACGGGCAACTACACCGGATCCCGCGAACTTCTGTTCAAACCCGGAAATTCCAGAACGTCCGATATCAAACTGGATATAGGGACTGCGGGAAGCATAAGCCTTGTACTTCAGGCGGTCATGCTCGCCGGCCGTAATCACGACACTATGCTCAGGGTCGATGTACGCGGCGGCACGAATGTCATGTGGGCTCCTCCCATAGATTCGTATCAGCAGATCCTTTTCCCGCTGATGGAACGTATGGGCATCAATGCGAGACTGGAGATCATCGACCGCGGATTCTATCCCGAAGGAGGAGGAAGGGTCATCGCCGAGCTTGAACCGATAAACAGGATATCGCCGCTTGTCATAGATACGCTCGGCACTCTGAAGCGCGTGGAAGGCGTTTGTTACATACAGCACCTGAAGGACAGGATAAAAGATGAGATGATCGCATCATGCATCGATGCGCTCGGCGCGGAATGTTCCGTCAACATTGACGTTCAGAGGATGAACGGTAACTCCAAAGGCGCCGGCATGTCGCTCGTGGCCGTCTATGAGAACGGCCGTCTGGGAAGCAGTGTGCTTACTACAAAGGGTCATCCCGCAAAACAGGCGGGAGAGGACATTGCCAAAGATCTTCTGAAAGAGATCGGTTCCGGCGCAACGATGGATATTCATACAGCTGATCAGCTCCTTCCGTACATGGCGATGGCGGACGGCCCCAGCGAGTTCACCGTTTCCAGGATAAGCAGACACCTGCTGAGTCAGATGGACACCTTGGAAACATTCCTCGATGTCAGGTTCGGCGTTGAACGCAAAGGAAACGTTTACAATCTGACGGTCACTCCGGGAGAGAAAAAATGAGGCCTTTCATACACGTGAACTGTGCAATGTCCGCCGACGGGAAGATCGCGGGATGCGACAGATCGCAGGTCAAAATATCAAGCGATGAGGATATGTTGCGATCGAAAGGTCTGAGAAAGAAATATGACGCGATATTGGTAGGGGTCGGTACCGTGATAGCCGATGATCCCCACCTGACGATCAAAGGCGCATCCTTCTCCGAGAATCCTCTGAGGATCGTCATAGATCCTAACGGCAGAACGCCTAAAGGCTCGCAGATCACGGATGGACGTGCACCAACGGTCATACTGACGGACAATCTGTGTACAGCGGAATGGGATAATGCTGACACGATAAGATGCGGTTCGCCGTTCAGCCTTACCGAAGCACTGGAGAAACTTTACAGACTCGGAATTGAGAATGTGCTCGTGGAAGGAGGAGGAAAGACGATAGCGTCATTCTTCAAGGACGGGTGCGTTGACAGATTTACGGTCTTCGTTGGAAACATCATCATCGGAGGAAAGGATGCGCCGACACCCGTTGACGGCGACGGATGGATCCGTGATAACGGCATCGTAATGAATATGAAAAGCGCAGAGGTCCTTGGAAACGGTGTTCTGATAACGTACGATATCAGATGATCTGTTCCAATACGAATTTAGAATAGTTGTTGCCGGCGCCGAAGCATTCGTCCGCCGTTATCGTGTAATCTTTCTTGGTCAATTCCACGAGTACCGTCAGGAACAATTCCTGACTGAATTTAGATATTGATTCCGCCGCACACAGCGTCACTTCGTAATTGTCACGAACGATTATCGTAAGCGGCATGAATGTGTACACGCACACCTCTCCCATATCATGCTTCTCGTAAAATTCCTGCAGTTCGCCTATTATGTCCTCCACCTTCGTTGAGGTGATCTTCTTTGACAGCGAATGACCGACCCTTCTGCCCAGCAGCCGCATGAACGGACTTATGCATAATCCCGACGCTTCCGTGGCGACTATCATCGCTCTCAGCAGAACTTTGAAGAAATTACAACCGGGTTCCGTTATCGTGTCGATCGTTTTTACGTAGGCTTCCATCCCTTCCTCGCTTGTTCCGCGCGTGTGCGCCAGGAGTTTTGCTGACAGCGAGAATATCTTTTTTCTGCTGTCCGCAGTGCAACTTTTTGATTCAACAAGACCTTCGTTTGTCATTTTATCAAGATGTACGGAGAGTGTGGACTGTGCCTTACCCGTTAAACCCGATATTTCCGTCAGCGAAAGACAGGATGATGCCAGACACGTCAATATCTTCCTGCGTACAGGATTCGTCACCCGGATGAGTCCGCCGGAATTGGAATATAGATCAAACCCATCATCTGTCATTCGACGTAGTTATGCATCGTAGTATATAAAATAATGTTGCCCTCTCTAAAACGCGTAATCCGTTCATTATAACGTCATTGTACGTTTCGGCGCCGTATGCGCACGACACCGTTAATAACGATGCCCGCCTATACAATTCATATGAAGGTCGGTCTCGGTGCGAACGGCAGGGATATGAGGGCCGTATGGTTTGAAAACGGCGAAGTCAGAATGATAGATCAGCGTAATCTCCCGCATGATCCCATGATCGTCAATCTCAAGGATCACGGAGAGGTTGCCCTTTCCATATACAGCATGACTACCAGAGGTGCTCCTTCCATCGGCGCGGCGGCTGCGTACGGTATGTGTTTGGCAGCGCTTAACGGGCATGATCTGGATGACGCCGCGAGAACACTGACGGCTGCGAGGCCCACCGCCTACGACCTGTTCTATGCGGTCGATTACATGTGCGCGGAATTGAAAAGAGGAACGGAACCGATAGCGGCTGCTGATTCCTACGCGCAGATGATAGTGGACAAATGCATAAAGATAGGCGAGTACGGATCGGCGCTGATAAAAAACGGCGATAATATAATGACGCACTGCAACGCCGGTGCGCTTGCGACCGTTGACCACGGAACGGCAATTGCTCCGATCAGAAAGGCTTGGGCCGACGGAAAAAAGATGTTTGTCTACGTATCCGAAACAAGGCCGAGATTACAGGGTATGCAGCTGACTGCATGGGAGCTTTTACAGGAAGGTATACCTCACGCGATCATTGCGGACGGTGCTTCCGGGCATTTCATGAGGAAAGATGTGAACATCATTATCACCGGTGCGGACCGCATAGCTGCGAACGGAGACTTTGCCAACAAAATAGGAACATACGAGAAAGCGGTGGTCGCAAAGGAGCTGAACATTCCTTTCTACGTTGCCGCGCCCATGTCCACGTTCGATTTCGGAACCGAGCACGGAGGTAATATACCAATAGAGGAAAGGCCGGAAGAGGAGATCACAATGATCGGCGGCAGGAGGATAGCTCCTATCGGATCCAAAGCGCTGAACCCGTCCTTCGATGTTACTCCTGCGAAATACGT
The DNA here is from genome assembly GCA_009780575.1 of Candidatus Methanomicula labiotermitis. Lineage (GTDB taxonomy): Archaea > Thermoplasmatota > Thermoplasmata > Methanomassiliicoccales > Methanomethylophilaceae > Methanomicula > Methanomicula labiotermitis. Next base: position 57,041 of record WQZU01000003.1, on the reverse strand, counting down.
GACCGGTTTTATAACGGAGAACGGTATCCTTGGACCGGCGGAAATACATAAGATGAGGTGACAATTTGAATGAAACGGATGCAAGAAAGGCGATCTGCGACGCATGTTCCAAACTTTACGGCAAAGGTCTTCTCGTATCCGCCGGCGGTAATGTAAGCATCAGAACGGACGACTGCGTGCTTATAACTCCTTCCGGAAGGAACAAAGGTTCGCTTTCCCCGGAGAACATCGTAAAGATATCAATGGACGGAAAGGTCATCGGAAACGGGAAACCGTCCATAGAACACCGATTCCACCTTGCCATATACAAACGCAGGAATGATACGAATGCCATAGTGCACTGTCATCCCGTCTATTGCACCGCAATAGCGGTTAAAGGCGATAAGATACGTTCCGATCTGACGCCGGAAGGAGTTCTGCTTCTGGGAAATGTTCCTCTTGTACCGTACCATACGCCGGGTTCGGATGATCTGGTCGAAGAGGTCGCAAAAATATACAGATCATCGGCCGCACTGATGGAGAACCATGGCGCCATTACGCAGGGAAAGACCATCGAAGAAGCCTGCGACCGTATGGAAGAACTGGAATTTCAGGCGCACCTTCAGCTGATCGTCGGTAACAACGTCAGCGGGCTTCCGAGGGATGAAGTGTACAGACTGGAGAAGATGCGATGATCCTGGTAACGAAATGGTTCGGTGTTTTTCTTTGCAATGAAACGCAGATCATAGACAAACGCCTGATGCCCGCTGATCCCGCACAGATAGCTGAGAAACTTGCCTTGATGCAGCGCGGATATCTTCTTCCCGAAGAAAAGGAATTGGCGAAGGACAGGAAAAAACTGCGCGTATCGGAACGCAGGCAGTCGGAACTCGGTAAGCCTGCGCTCTTCGACTCCTCTTTCATAAAAGCGGAACAGTACGGATTCACCGCATCGATGATGCGTGATGCGATGCTCGCCCTCGGAAAACTCAGAACATCGGAACCGATAACTCGGGACAGGAGTCTGGTGCAGGCGATCCGTCATTTGGATGATCTGATATCGTCATGCAACCTGATGAACGAAAGGCTGCATGAATGGTACGGACTGCATTTCCCCGAGCTCGGAGATCACGCCAAGGACAGGAGATACTGCGAACTCATCGCAAAGCACGGAAACCGTTCCGGGATCATTGAAGAACTGAATATATGCGTTGAATCAATAGGTTCCGATATGGATGATGCTGATATGACGACCGTAAAGAATCTTGCCGATACGCTCTGCAGGATATACGATGACCGTGAAAGGACGGAAACATACATATCAAAGCTCGCGGAAGAAGTTGCGCCGAACACGTGCACACTGATCGGCAGTTCCCTGACAGCACGTCTGATCTCATCTGCCGGCGGGTTGCACAGGATTTCTTCGCTTCCTTCTTCCACACTCCAGCTGCTTGGCGCGGAAAAGGCTATGTTCAGGCACCTTAAGTCCGGAAAAAAGCCGCCCAAGCATGGTATCATCTTTCAGCATCCGGAGATACACAGGGCGCCGTACTGGCAGCGCGGGAAACTGTCCAGGGCGCTGGCAGGAAAGGCGCTGATCGCTGCCAAGGTGGATCATTACAAAGGAGAGTTCATAGGCGATGTTCTGCTCGATGAATTCTGCAAAAGGGCGGAAGAGATCAGGAAAGGGTATCCGGAACCGCCGAAACGCAAAGAACCGGTGAAACGCAAGGGCAAGAGCAGGAAAAGATTCATATGAACAAATATTTAAACATAATACAGATTGAGGAGTGATCACAATGTGGGAGCAGAAAGAAGTAAGGGAACTGAGGGTCGGCAGGTACCTCAACATAGACGAGGAACCGTGTAAGATCATATCGATGTCGACATCGAAACCCGGCAAGCACGGATCCGCAAAAGCGAGTATCGAGGCGACAAGCATATTCACCGGTGCGAAAAAGACGATAACGGCGCCTGTGAGTGCAAAGGTTCAGGTCCCGATGATCGACAAAAGAAAAGGACAGATACTGTCGATGCGCGACAATGAGGTTCAGCTTATGGACCTGGAAACGTTCGAGACATTCAGTATGGCCATAAACGAGGATCATGACAGCAACCTCGTGGAAGGCGGCGAAGTGATGTATCTCGTTGCGATGGGCAGACAGAGATTGATGTAAAATGCCCGCGGGGATCTCGTTCGCCGATGCGGAATCTTCTTTTTCCGATGCGGACGCGGTAATATTCGGGATCCCTTACGATCGTACCACGTCATTCAGAGCAGGATCGAGAGAAGCGCCGGGTGCCGTCAGACGGGCATCCTATAATTTTGAGGTGAAACATTTTGAGCATCTTCCGCTGCCGGATGTGCGTATCCATGATTTCGGAGATCTTGACGATCATATATTTCCGGAGGATATGCATGAAGAGATCCGGTTCTCCCTGAGTCCGGCGATACATGATAAAAAATTTACCGTGGCGATAGGCGGCGAACATTCGGTTACTCCGCCGATAGTCGGCTGTTTTGACGGCGTTTCCGTGATATCCGTGGATGCGCATCTGGATTCAAGGGATGAGTTCATGGGAAGTCCGCACAGTCACGCGTGCGCCATGAGACGGTGCGCGGATATCGTCGGCACAGACAACGTATTCGTTCTGGGAGTCAGGTCGATAAGTGAGGAGGAGCTCGACCGTGACGATATTATTCCACATATCACATCGTATGAGATAATGGAAAGCGGGATCGATGCTGCAATAAGAAAGGCGCTTGATTCCGTCAGAAATGAAAGGATCTATTTGACAATAGACATTGATGGCGTGGATCCCGCATTTGCTCCCGGCACCGGAACGCAGGAACCGTTCGGCCTTCTGCCTATGGACGTAAAAAAAATAATCAACGCTGTCGGAGACCGTCTTGCGGGTATGGACGTTGTCGAGATATCGCCGCCGTATGATCACGGAGGCATAACATCGGTGCTTGGTGCCAGATACATAAAGGAAGGCGTTTCGATATTCGCCAAACATAATCTTATTTAAGAAGACGTTCGGCGATCTTCTTCGCATTCGATTCCGTCTCATCCGCCCTTTGACGTGCAACGCTCTCGTCCTTTGATTCCGAGTATATCCTGAATTTCGGTTCGGTGCCCGAAGGCCTTACCAGAACCCATCCGTCACTGAACAGAAGTTTCAGACCGTCCGTTGTATCGGCCTTGGCGCCTTTGTTCGAATCCTTCAACGATCTGAGAAGATCGTCTTTGATGTTGTTCGGGCAATCGATCTTCCTTTTTTCAACATGATACACCGGAAGCTTTCCGATCTGTTCCGACAGTTTTCCTTCTTTGGCTATGAGTTCCAGCATTTTCGCGGCTGCCATGGCGCCGTCTCTGCATAGCCGGTGTTCCGGAAATATTAAACCGCCGTTCTCCTCTCCGCCGAAAACCGCCCCGGATTCGAACATCGCCTTAGCAACGGCCGGAGAGCCGACCGCCGTATACTTTATTGCGCCTCCGGACGCCTTTACAGCTTCTTCCACCATCGACGAAGAACTTACCGGCGTTACGACCGTCCCTTTTTTCTTTGAAAGTATGTGTTTGGAAATGAGTGACAGGCTTTTGTCACCGCTCACGAATTTTCCGTCCTCCGATATGAATGCGGTCCTGTCCGCATCACCGTCATGCGCTATGCCCAGATCGGCCTTCGCGGATACCACCAATGACATTATGTCCTTCAGGTTCTCTTCGGTCGGCTCGCTCGGATGTCCGGGGAAGTCTCCCTGAGGGTTCGCATTGAGCGTTATCGCCCTTACGCCCAGTTTGTTCATCAGTAAAGGCGCGGAAAGGAATGCCGCGCCGTTCGCGCAGTCCAGAATCACCGTCAGGTTGGCTTTTCTTATCGCGTCCGCATCCACTTGTTTTATAACCGCGTTCACATAGGATTCCGTGGCGGATGCGTCCTGTTTTATCACGCCTACGGAATCCCATCCGCTGAGTTTTATTTTTTCATTGAAATAGATTTTCTCTATCTTTTCCTCGTCTTCCCTGGTAAGCTCCCTTCCCGTTGAATCAACGCATTTTATTCCGTTGAACTGTGAAGGGTTGTGTGACGCCGTTATCATAACGCCGCCGGCAACCTCATGCGTTCCGACGTAATGCTGCATGGACGGCGTAGGAGTCACTCCGAGGTCGATGACATCGGCACCCGCTGACATCAAACCGGACATTGCCGCACTTTTGATCATATCGCCGGATGTTCTGGCATCGGAAGCTATCGCAACACTTCCTTTGAAAAAAAGCCCTATCGCTTTTCCGAGCCTCAGTGCGATCTCTGCCGTAAGATCTTCGTTAACGACCCCTCTTACACCATTGGTGCCGAAAAGTCTCATGCGTACACCTTCCCGGGATCAGAGAGTTGTGATGCTTACAACATTGTTCCCTCTGAGAACAACGGTGCCCAAACGCCTTTCCTGTTCGGGTGTGCGTTCCTCCGTCTCCTCGAGTACCATGTTCATATAATCATCATATCCTTTCAGTTTGCCTTCAAGTACTCTGTTATCCTTTAAGAGAAGAGAGACGCGTTTGTCTATCGACTTTTCCAATAAAGCGATTGGCATGACCATAATAACCGTTCGTCCATATTTGGGAGATTATATAAAAGATTCGTTCAGTCTGTCTTTTTCCGTTAATCTTGCCGTACAGCGATGAATCTGAAAGAAACCTGCCGGAAGATTTTGTACGTGTTTAAAGAGATGGCTGCGACGTCAGTTCTGCCCTTTCTTATCCATCCTCTCTATCCATTTCTTTATGTCCGCTTTGCTTGTTCCTTCTATTCCGTAATGTTCGGCAAATTTTTTGGATGTTGTCAGTTCGAGCGTCTGTCCTTTCGGTTTTCCGACTATCAGATCCAGTTCCGTCAGCCTGCGGACGTCGTCATACACCCTTGGGCCAAGCGTTCTGCAGAGTTCCGACTGAAGTATCGGCTGATGGTACGCGATGACCGCCGCCGTCCTTTGCACTCCTTTTGATATCTCGGCCTCGGTGAACCTTTCGGTGTAATGAGCGTATTCCTCTCTCAGCTGAAGTGCGTACTCGGCATCGATCTTCGCCACCTTTATCGCCGAGCCCATCCTTTCGTATTCTATCGAAAGTGTTTTGAGCGCAACACGCACGTCCTCTTCGGTCAGGCCTGTCTGATTTGCTATATCTATTACACGCATACCTTTGGCGCTGGCGAAGAGCGCCGCCTCAACGGCACCCTTTTTATCCAATTCAGACCACCGCCCTGTTCACCAGTTCCGGCGAATCCTCGACCACGCCGTCGCTCCAGTCTATCTTTATTTCCACGAATATCTCTCCGTACGGCATGTTGTCCTGCCATATCGTAAGCCTTCCGTCCCTTACCAGATGTAATACCGAAACGAATGTTGTGATGTTTGTTCTCACATCGTCCACGTAAAGGTCGCGTATCGGCAGCGGTCCGGTGCCGAGATTCTCGATGACCGACCATACTCTCTCCACGTCCCTTTCGTCATCCTCTTCGTGCGCCTTGTTGTCGAACTTCCTCGGTTCCTTTGCTTTCAGTTCAAGGCGGGCCTGTTCGCGCGCCATCTGCAGTTCCATCTCCTCTCTGGCATCCTCGAACGCGTCAAGCAGTTCCATCATCGTGACGGACCTTGTGGGATTCCTTCGTATCGCTTCTCTGAACTCAATATCCGGAACATACAGTTTCTCGGGCTCGTTCATCACATCCAGATCGAAATCCATGTCCCATCCGTCATCCCCGAACGGATCCAGACGTTCGCCTTCCTCGAGCGTGATGTCCGACTGCATCCTGAGGATCTTCCATGCCATGTGTATCAGTTTTCCGGCAACGATTATGTCTACCGCGTTTCTCACTTTCTTTACGGAGTACATGCGTGCGAACTCCACGATGTTTATGCACCACGGGTCCATACTGTGCTCAAGGACCAAGCTGAACGCCGACCTTATCGATTCGTCCACGGGATCGTTCATCGTCTCTCCCGGCCCGCTCTCCTTAAGCACACCGATGTACCTGTCTATCTTCTCAGATCCTACACTGTCATCGATCAGTGCCTTATGGAACAGCAGGTGCTGTTCCACTCCATCCATCCCATCCTTATCCATTTCAGTTCCCTTCCTCTGTTCCTTTGATCTCGCTCTCATATTTCGACACTTCTGCTAGATCAGGTTGAATTATTATCTTACTTATACCTGACGGTTGTCTCGTCACTCCTATCAGGTGCTCCGCGAGCGCCAATGTGACCTTTCTCAGCGACACTTGAATGAACTGCGCTTTCGAAGAGCTCTTCTTTACGCGCCGGGCGACCATCTCCGCGTTCACTGAATCCAAGAACATATCAACTTCGTCCAGCACGTAAAGCGGCGACGGCTGCAGTTCCTGAATTGCGAATATGAATGCAAGTGCGGTCAGACTCTTCTCTCCTCCGCTCAATGCTTCCAGCCTCAGGAGTTTACCGTTCTTCGGTTTCGCGTTTATCAGAAGGCCGCCGTCGAACGGTGAATCTTCGAACTCAAGTTTCATATACGCTTCGCCTCCGTTCGACAGTTCCGCGTATATTTCTTTGAAGTTCCGGTTGACGCCTTCGTATACGCCCATGAACAGACCTTTCTTCTCTTTGTTTATGGATTCCATCAATGCTGTGAGTTCGCTTATGCGTACGTTCATTTTGCTTACATCGTCTGAAAGACGTGTGTGTCTCTCCTTCTTCTCATCGAAGTCGTCTATTGCACGCAGGTTCACGGTGCCTATCTTGGCCATTACGCTCTCGCACGATTTTATCGTCCTTTTCAGTTCCTCTTCGGAGGGTATAGGGAATTGGACCTCAACCGTTATGAGCGCTACCTCTTCCCTTAACTGTTTCACGGTCTCTTCGCTTATCTGGATCTTTGCCTCAAGGCCTGCGGCTATGCCCGATTTTGTTGATATCTTCTCGGATGTGTTATCTCTTTCCGATTCCGTTGAGGTCTTGTCCTGAAGTACTTTGTCCCTGGCGTCCCTGAGGTCCGTTATCTTGCTTTCGAAGTCCGCCTCGATCCTCTTCAGTCCTTCGAGGTCTATGTTGAAACGTTCTATCATCTCTTCCGCCGCAGATTTCTCTGACATTTTTAACGCGATCTTCTCCTCGGACGCCTTTATCTCTTTGAGGATCGTCTTCTTCGCGTTCTCTATACTGTTTTTCTCAGCTTCGAGGGCGGCGAGTTCTGCGGACAGGTCGTTCACTTCCGTCTGTGTATTGAAAACGTTGTCCTGTGTTGTCTGTATGCTTTCCTGAAGATCCGCGGGAGCGATCTGTATCATCCTGTCTCTCATCTCGGACCTTTGCGTTCTTAGTGACGATAACTGTTCGATCACCTTGTTCAGTTCGTCCGATGCCGAACTGAGGTCCTTCTGAGCTTCTGCGAGTCTTTCCTTTTCCGCGTTCAGGCTGTCGCTTGCTTTCTGCCTGTTCTCACGAAGCACGGCCAGCTGCGCCTCGTATCTTCCGATCTTTCCCTGAATGTCGGCGGATTGTGTGGATACATTGCGCATCTCGTCATCGTATGATCTTATTTCTGCCCTTACGTCCCTCAGTGCTTGTTTCAGCGAATCCAGAGACGTTGTTGCCGCTCTGAGCTCCGTACCGACGGAATCCATCTTTGACTCCGAAGCGGGGCCGAATTTGAATACCGCGTTTGGATTCAGCGAACCTCCCACCATTGCACCGGACGGATCCAGAAGCTCTCCCGCCTTCGTCACCAGCCGGACACCGCCCATCAGGCGCCTTGCTTCATCAAGCGTGTCCACTATCATTGTGTCTCCGAGAACGTACCAGAATGCGGCGCGGTATCTCTCATCGAATTTTATCAGATCTATTGCGTAACCGATCACGTCTTTCTCTATCATTATGGCCTTCGCACGCGGTTTTCCTTCGCGCATCTGGTTCAGCGGAAGGAACGTCACACGGCCGAGTTTTTGTTTCTTGAGGTATGATATCGCATCCGCGGCCACCTGATCATCGTCCACGATGACCGCCTGCATCTTCCCTCCCGACGCAACGGAAAGTGCTGTCTCGTAATCCTTTTCAACGGTTGCCAGTTCCATGACCGTTCCGTGTACGCCTCTCATTGTTCCTTTGTCCCTAAGCTCAAGTATCGCCGAGACGCCGTCACTCTGCATTGTTCTTTCGGTAACTCTCTTTTCCGCTTTCAGTGACTCGTATTCGGAAGAAAGCCTCAGTATCGCCGCATTGAGCTCGGCCTCCTGTTTCTCAAGTTCCGATTCTTTCTTTCTGGCAGTCATTATCTTTGCCGTGAACTCCTGCATGTCGACGGCGCCGTTCTTCTCTTTGAATTCGCGGAGATTCCATTCCGCATCCTTTATCTCGAAGTCCGCCTGCTGCAGCTGATCTTCCAGTGACGCCACGTTGACAACTGCCGCTTCCGCCATCGCTTCCGCCTTTGCCGACTTCGCTTCACTCTGCTGCTGTTCATCTCCTTTTGCGTCGATGTCCAGTTCGATATCCTGCAGCTTCTCCTGAAGCACGTTTATCTCGCCGCCTCTGCTGCTTATGTTCTTCTTTAAATCGTCAAGGACCTTGTTCGCAGCATCCAAGGCGCTCTTCTTTGCGGATATGTTCTTCTGAGCGTCCATGATCAGGGATGTGCATACCTGCAGTTCTTTTTCCGTCTCGGTCAGTAACTCTTTGTTCGCGTCTATGTTCTCGTTCTGCTCTCCGATGCTCTCCAGAGACATTTCAATACGGTTGTCCGCTTTCGCCTTCTCTATCTTTGTCGCTTCGATCTTATTCTTTATCTCTTTGTATTCCGGGCCGCATTTGTCTTCGATCTCCTTATCCTTGCTGCTCAGCGCAGCGGAAAGTTCTTCCACCTTATCTATGAGCTTCTGCTTCCTTTGCCTCAGAGCCTCTATATCATTCTGCGACCTCAGCATCTCCTCGCGTATGCCGTCCGTCTCCGATATCGCATTCTCCAGCTGGCGGTGTACCATCTGAGCTTTGGCCTCATCGAGTTTCAGCTGCGCCTCAAGGTACTTCCTTGCTTCAACCATGTCCTTCTCAAGCTGTTCCAGCTGAGTGTCCAGCTCTTTTATTATTATCTGTATCCTCTCAATGTTCGACTCCGTCTCGGCCTTCTCTTTACCCGCATTGTCCAGGTCTGCATCGAATGATGTTATCCCGGATATGCTGTCCAATATCCTCCTGCGCTCGAGATTGCCCATCGAGACTATTCTTGTGACATCTCCCTGCTGCACCAGATTGTAACCGTCCGCACTGATCCTTGCTCTTGAGAGAAGATTGTCAAACTCCGTCATCGATGATTTTCCGTCGTTCACGTAAAAATACGAACTGTAATTCTCGCTGTCCTGAGACAATCTTACCAGTCTTGTTAATTTGACGGTGTCTTCATCCCACGGTATCATGCGGTCCTTGTTGTCAAAAACCAGCGACACTTTTGTAAAATCTGCTTTATCTTTCGTCTTACCGCCGTCGAATATCAGATCCGTCAGTTTGCCTGCGCGCATCGCTTTGGAACTCTTAGGACCGAGTACAAACAATATTGCATCGGATATGTTCGATTTCCCTGAACCGTTCGGACCGGTCACCGCAAGATATCCTTCCATCAGCGGTATTGTAAGTTTCCCGCCGAACGACTTGAAATTCTCTAGCTCTACCTGTTTTAGATACAAATCCACCCCTTCCCACAGATCGAATGTTATCGATTCCGATGCATCCCTGCCTTTTTATAGATTAATATACAATCCCGCTCAGCATATATATATGTTACTCGGCAACGGCCAGCGGAAAATAATAATGTCGATCAAAAAACGAAGATCGTTTTCCGTCCGTTTCCGCGCATTTTGCGATTTTTCTGAAAACGTGTCATTGAGACATTTCATCGTTCATGACGGAACGACCGCGGCGATTTTAAGGAGTTTGTTCTGCGTTTGCGGTACCCTTTTTCCGCATGGAGATGAAACGCGCTATGATCAGCGCTGCACAGGACAGCGGTAGTCCTATGACAAGCGGATCCACGTAGTTCATCCACGATCCTTCGATCAGCATGGGCATACCGAGCATTCCAGCTATCCCTATGTTCACGAAGAACGCCCATATCGCCCATGATGTTGAGCCGACGGCTATGCTTATCTTCGCAACATTCGCCTCCGGATCCTTTGAGAACAGTCCGTACGCGAACGACGGGAGTATCGAGGCTGCCGTGAGGCCCATGAATATCACGGTCGCTCTTGCTATGATGTTATCGGGCATCATGTACGCCACGATCACCACGATGACGACCATTATCGATGTTCCCACTCTGCTTGCCTTGAGTGACTCTGCCATCTTCTTTGACGATATCTTCTCGCGGCGGTCCTTGATCTGCGACCATATGTCGTATCCTGCGGCCGACCCCATCGTGTGGAACAAGGCACCCATAGTTGAGACGGCCGCACATACCAGTGCCAATACGAACAGCGATACGAACAGGTCTCCGAACGTCACGCCGGCGAAGAGTGCGTTCACAAACTCCGGGATTATCATGTCCGTGTTCGCATATAGCTCAATGGCCGTCAGTCCGTTGTTCATCTGTGCGAAGAACACATTGCTCAGCGGTCCGACGGTGAATGTAACTCCCAGTATGACCAATATGAACACTGCGCCTATCCACATCGATTTGTTCAGCGTCTTGTCATCCTTGGCGGTCATGAACTTCACCGCCAGCTGAGGCTGCGCCAGCGCTCCTATGCCGACGCCCATCAGCAGCGTTGTCACTACCATCAGCCATATATTGGACCCGAATTCGGGCATTGAGGACCATCCTCTGAACCCGTCGTCCACCATGCCCGCGAATGTTGCATCGGACATCCTTGTATCCCACAGGGCGCTGAGTGAACCGAATGCTTCACCAACGCCTCCCAGTTTCCAGAACGTGAACACCAGTATCACGAGCATCCCGATGAACATTATCGCGGCCTGCAAGGCATCGTTGTACATCACCGCAATGATACCGCCGTACGTGACGTACAGCGCCACGATCAGCGACAGTCCTATGAGAGCGATGTCCCTGTTCACTCCTATCGTGACCGATATGAAATTCACGCCGCCCACCAGTACCGCTGCGCAGTAGATCGGCATTCCAACCAGAATTAGGGCCGCATTGAACGTTCTGATCGATTTGGACCGGAAGATCTTGCCCATCATGTCCGGGAACGAGAACGCGCCCAGTTCCCGACCGATCCTTCGCGTCCGTTTTCCGAAGACGGCGAACGCGATTATCGTTCCGACGAGTATGCAGAGAACCATCAGCCATATCATCACCAGTCCGTACTTCGCGGACATTCCTCCGAATCCCACTATTGCCGATGTGCTCAGGAACGTTGCTCCGTATGACAGCGCGATGATGAGCGGACTCATCCTCCTGCGGCCGACCAGGAACTCGTCGTTGTTCTTTGTGCTTTTATATCCGCGCCATCCGAGGTATACCGTGGCTGCCGTGAAAATGACGGTCATTATGATGAACGGCAGAATATTCTCCATCACTCGCCACCCTCATTGCGTTTGAGCCATCCGTATATCACGCATGATATCACCAGAGCGACCGCTGAGATGTATCCGAACAATATCCAAGGATCCATACCGAACAACATATCATAAACTCCTGCCGACCTCAACATGGGGTGTGCGCAGACGCACATTCAAAAAAAGAACGCAACACGGGCCGAGACCGCACTGCTGCATAAGAGTGATCCCTTTGAACAGGGCGGACAGGGAACGGACAACATTCTTATCTTATCCTCCTAATTGTTGCGATACCGTCCAATATTTGACGGATATAAAAACATATCCGAAATTGTCCCGAAGTTCTTTACGGCGTTTATCTTAATATCTCGTCAACGGAACCGACGATCATCGTCGGCCGTATGCTTGTATTCCGGATATCATCCGCTTTTGCTTCGCCGGAGAGCACGAGTATCGATCTTATTCCGCTGTCCGAGGCCATCTTCATGTCCGTGTAGATGCGGTCGCCGACCATTACCGTTCCTTCAAGCGGAACATTCATCTTTTCTGCGGCCATCTCGGCCATCAGCGGGTTCGGTTTCCCGATGACGGTTGCCTTCGTATCCGTCATTGATTCAAGAAGTCTCATGAACGGTCCCGCGTCCAGATCGTAACAGTCTTCCGTAGGGCAGAGATCATCCGGATGCGTCACGATGAACGCTGCGCCTTTCCTTATGGATCGGTACGCGTTGTTGATCTTCTCGTATGTTATCGTTGTGTCGAACGCCAGCAGAACTATGTCCGGATCGGAATCAACCGTACGTATCCCCGCATTCTTTATCTCTTGGACGAACTTCGGCGTTCCCATCGGATAGACGGTCTTTCCCGCGTGATATTTCATGATGAATTCTATCGTTGCCGTGGTCGACGTCAGAATGTTGTCAATGGTCACATCGAATCCCATTCTCAAAAGTTTGTTCAGATAATGTTCCCGGTCCGATGAGGAATTGTTCGTCAGGAACGTGAACGGTATGTTGTTTCTCTTCAGCCTCCCGATGAATTCCGGTGCTCCTTTTATAACATCGTTGCCTTTGCACACCGTACCATCCATGTCTATCATGAATCCTGTTACGTCTTTCATTTCGTAATCCATGTGATCACATGTACCTTTCCTTGATTATGCGCATCGTCCTTTTCAGTTCTGATTTTGAATTATTATTGTATATGCACGCCGCAGGATGATACGTCGGAATGAATATCGAATCCTTTCCGTTTATGTTTATTGTCATCTCCTTATTCACGATCTCGGACATTTTGCCTTCATATCCTATGAGGCTGCGGCAGGCTGATTTCCCGAGGCCGACGATCACTTTCCGTCCTGACAGTTCGTGCTCAAGGAACGGTCTGCACGCGTCCATCTCCTCTTTCGTCGGATCCCGATTGCCGGGAGGTCTGCATTTCACCGTGTTCGTTATCAGTAATTCCGCTCTTTTCAATCCTTCTTCTTCCATGAATCTCTCCAGAAGCTTTCCGGACTTCCCGACGAACGGCCTTCCCGTGAGGTCTTCGTTCTCACCCGGTGCCTCGCCTACGAACACCACATCGGAATCCGGGTTGCCGTCGGGCATCACTATCTTCGTCCTGAATTCTGAAAGCTTACATCTTGAACAGTTCTTTTCCGGCATCATGGTAACGTTTTCAGGATGTCCGACGCTTTTACCAATGATGTCAATACGACGTTCATCTTATTCAGCGCCTCTTTTCCTCCTGCCTCCCTGTCTATTACTGAAATGACCTCATCGACTGACGCTCCCGCGTTTCTCAGCGTCTCTATTGCGGAAATGCTTGATCCTGCGGAAGTTACCACGTCCTCTACCACGATCACCCTGTCTCCTTCGTTCATGTCGCCTTCGATCATTTTGGACGTGCCGTGATCCTTCTTTTCCTTGCGCACCATGACGTACGGTATACCTGTTGCGAGCGACAATGCGGCCGCCAGAGGGACCGATCCCAGTACAACGCCGGCGATGCGGTCGTATCTCTTTCCCGATGATTGTATCCTCTCTGCCATAAGCTGCGACATCAGATACAGGACCTTAGGGTCTGTGCTCGCTTTCTTTATGTCAATATAATAATTGCTTTTGGCTCCCGATGCCAGCGTGAAATCCCCGAACTGCAGGGCTCCGCAGTTTTCCAATGCTTTTCTCATTTCGTTCATATGTCACCACGGTACGTCCTTCAATCCCGTCTTGTATCCTATTATGTTCATTATACGATGCAGCAGCAGCGTCATTATCAAAAGGAATATCAATGCCATCAGGTGCCATCCTTCCATGTACGTTCCGTATATCCAGTGCGGATAGAACAGCGCCGTGAGAAGGAACGCTCCTATCAGGAAATCATATTGGTCAAGAATTGGCGCTTTCTTTCCTCTCTCTATGTTCAGACGCCGTTTGATGAACGATCCAATCATATCTCCGATAAGAGAACCGAACGACAGGCAGAATATTACTCCGATGCCGGTCCACAGATCCATGTATCCCCATAGCCAGTTTCTGTCGAATATGAATGATATCCCTATCAGCAGCAACCCGAGCGCAACACCGGAAAGACCTCCTCCTATGAATCCTCTCCACGTCTTTCCGTCGCCGAGTATTCTCTTTCCTTTCCAGCTTTTCCCGAAGTCCACCGGCGTTCCTCCGCCGAATATGACGGCGGCTGAATTCGGAAGCATTGCAGGCAGAAATACCCACAGCCCGACCAACATTATCGCCAGTACGTCCAACGCATCCATTGTCAAACTCTCGAGGAGACAACATCAAATAGACCTATAAATGTTAATACGCGTATCAGGCTGCATTGAAAAACTCTGCGACATCCGCGGTAACATCTGATGACGGCTCTGAATTGAGTATCGGATACGCTCCCGCCCGTTTGTCAAGTATCACGGCTGCGCCCCGATCGTCCTCGGAACGTATCAGTCTTCCTATCGCCTGCCTCATCTTTCTTGTTGCCGGTGATATGACCGCGTGTTCCCATCCGTTGCCTGAGCGCATATCGTAATAACGTATCAATGCGCTTTGCTTCGCACCCGGCCTGGAGAACGGCATTCCCGCAAGTATCGCCAATTCCATATCTTTTCCGGGAAAGTCTATGCCTTCGCTTATCCTTCCTCCGGAGACCGCGAACAATACGCCTCCGGATCCTCTGAAACGATCCAGCATCCTCTGGTGTTCCGCGCCCGCCATCCCTTTTCTTTCTATGAACACCTTGCGTTCCGTCTTTGAGAGTATGCCGCTTCCGATCATAGTATCCATAAGCGAATACGAAGGAAAGAATACGGCCGTGTTCTTTCTGACTGAATTTATAATGCTTATTATGTGGTTCTCCATCAGCGGTATGATTGTTTCATCTCTTTTCGTGTCCTCATACCTTGTGGTCACGTCCTCGGCATGTATGACCATCAGATTTCCTTTGTTGAAGGGTGGGTCGAAGCGCATCAGTTTCGCATCCAGTCCCAAAACATTTTGATATTCTGCGAGGGGCTCCAGCGTACCGGACATGTGTATCGATGAATGGCATGAACGCAGCGGTTCGGCCGCCTCGTACGGGTCCATGCAGAACACTTCGAACGCATCGTCCCCGGTTATCAGTTTCACGTACGTCTCGTCCTCGGAATCCATCCATAACCGGATGAAAGCGCCGAGCGACCGTATGTAGGAACGAGGCAACTTTCCGTTCATCTTCTTTGTTTCCGCCACTCTGGTTCCGTGTTCAATAAGCGATCTGCACATGTTCCTTATCTTTACGGACGTCACGCGAAGATCTTCCATCAGCCCGTCCTCGATGAAGTACGGAGGGATTAGACCGTCATCTTCTTTCACAAGTTCTTCTTTGGCCGCGTACATCAGTCTTCTGAGCGCATTTATCATATCGGTCGCAGATGTCCCGTCTGCGATCTCCGGATCGTTCCATTCATTCGCCTCGCTTTCCGCGCGGTCGAGCGCGTGCGCGCCGTATCTTGACGTCATGACCTCTCTCAAATGATCCGGGAGGTTGTGCGCCTCATCCACTATTATTATCGTATCTTTGATCGCGACATTCATCCATTTCAGAAACCGTTCTTTCGTTCCCGGAACGAAGATGAAATGATACGGCGCTATGACAACATCGGCGTACTGTATCAGACGTTTCATCATCTCGTAAGGGCAAAGCCCTCTTTCCAGCGCATATGCGGAGAATTCATCCGACGTCGGCAGATCGGATGCACAGCGTTCAGCGTGCGCCTTCATGTCCGTTTCAAGGATCCTGTCGAAGAACGTGCATCCTTTTTCCGTTCCCGTATGTTTTTTGAATTCCGAACAGAATCTTGAAAGCTCCTCGGGAGAACCGTCCATGAGTTCCGGATCGTGTGAGATCTTAGGGCATGTCGATACTCCTCTTCCCTGGATCCCGATCGCAAAGATCTTCCTGATGCCGGAGATCTTCCTGAGTTCGAGCATCGCCTGTTTTTGCTGAGATCCGGTTCTCGTGAGATAAACTATTTTTTTTCTGCTCTCGAGCGCATACGGCAACGAACCCGCAAGCGCACAGACTGTCTTCCCCGTTCCCGTTCCGGATTCGATTATTATTGTTTCTCCGCCTTTAACACATTTTTCAACGGATTCAACGAACTCCTTCTGCGAACCTCTCGGAATGTACGGAAAGAACTGCACGTCCAGCACTGCCGGTAGGAGTATAATAACAATGCTGAGGGTTCGCCGAAATTACTTGTTGCGCACCCATATGTCGTCCGGAAGTTCTCCGTAGAATGAGTCGGCGACCTCGGCCGCTTTTTTTGTTTTGACGGATTCCATCAGTTCGATTATGCGTTCCCTTTTGAAGAGCCAATAATGTATTCTCCATTCCCTTCCGTCATAGAGTGTTGTCTCCTCGCGTTCCGTTGTCAGTATGCCTGTATCCTCAAGCATGTAAAAAGTATCACGATCCTCGGGTTCCAGGATATTGTCGATTATCCTGTCCGAATAACCAAAGAAGTTGAGGATGTGCTGTGCCAGTATGTATGCGTGGTCCTCTTCCATCATCTCATCTTCAATGCTGTTCTGTATCGCAAGCGTGAGATCTTCAACGGTAAGTGTAACTTTCGCTTCTGGCATTTGGGAACATTCCTGCTTAAGACCCGCATGGCCTCCGCATTTAATAATGTTTACACATTGATGCCGGCCTGTCTCCGGAATGAAAGGATTCACTGAACGAGATCGATGAATTTCGTTTCATCGAATCCCGTTGCGTCACTTATCTTCTTTATCAGCTCAGCCGGAACCTCATGGTCAACGCCCATCAGCATCATGGCCATTCCTTTCGCCGTTTCCCTGCCGACGGTCATCTGACCTATGTTGATGTTGTTTTCCCCCAATATCTTCCCGACGCTTCCGATGACTCCCGGTTTATCGCGGTATCTTGCATACAGCAGATCCGTGTCCATCGGTATCTCGAAGCAGTAGTTGTCTATTCCTACCAAACGGGGAGTCTGCGCGAACACCGTTCCGTGGACCGTTCGCGTTCCCTTTTCGGTTGTCACTTTGACCGTAACGGTATTGGAATAAACAGGCGAGTCCTCATTCTTTGATTCCGTCACTTTTATGTTCTTGCCTTTTGCTATTGATTCCGCATTGATCGTATTCACACTGTCGCCGACGATGTTCCTCAGAATGCCTATCAGCGCTGACAGCGTTATCATCTTTGTGTTCTTCGACGCTATCTCACCGCTGCATATCACTTCTATATTGTTGACCGGTATCCTTCCGTTGAGCTGGTGCACACAGATACCCAAACGTTCCGCCAGAGGAAGATACTGTGCTATCGTCGGATCAAGCTGACCGCGGGGCGCATTGACCGCATTCGATATCACGCCGTCGCGCAGATACGCTATAACATTCTCCGCAATATCCACCGATACCTTTTCCTGCGCTTCCACTGTGCTCGCGCCCAGGTGCGGCGTCATCACGAGATTGTCCAATTCAAGGAGCTTGCATCCTTCCTTCAACGGTTCGTTGATGAACACATCGAACGCCGCACCTGCTATTATCTTGTTTTTAAGGGCTTCGTAAAGATCGTCTTCGTTGACGATCCCTCCGCGCGCAACATTGACGAGCAGCGCATTCTTCCTCATCATCTTGAACTGAGGCATCGAGATCATGTTCTTCGTCTCGGGCAGAAGCGGCGTGTGTATCGTCATTATATCGGAATTCATCAGAACATCTTCAAGCGATGTTAGCTTCACACCGAGATCGTCGGCAACATCCTTCGGAAGATACGGGTCGTAGCCTATCATCGCCATGTTGAACGACTTTGCACGCTTGGCTATCTCTCCTCCGACCCTTCCGACTCCTATTATCCCCAGCGTCTTTCCGTACAGTTCGATGCCTGTGAACTTACTTCTTTTCCATTCGCCTTTGTGTACGGAAGCGTGAGCCCACGGTATCATGCGGGCGAGTGACATTATCATCGCCAATGAGTGTTCCGCCGCCGATATTATATTGGCGGACGGAGTGTTCATTACGAGTATACCTTTCTCCGTTGCATGCGGAACGTCAACATTGTCAACGCCTACACCGGCACGCCCGACCACCTTTAACTTCTTTCCCGCGTCCAGCACTTTCTTCGTTACCGTGGTTCCGCTCCTTATGATGAGGCCGTCGTACTCTCCGATCACGGCGCACAGTTCATCCTCATTCAGTCCGGGCTTCACATCGACCGGTATGCCGGAATCCGTGAGTATCTTCAGACCCTCTTCCGAGAGAGGATCGGAAACAAGCATTTTCATTGACATTCCTCCAATGTTTCATCCATCACTTTCAGCAACCCTTTAACTCTTTCCGGCGTCAGGTCTCCCATGTGGCCTATCCTGAACGTCTTTTCTTTAACATCACCGTAACCGCCTGATATCTCATAACCTTTCGATTTCAATGAAGCGTGAAACTTTTCGAAATCCAGTGTGCCGCGGTTGAGTACGCCGATCGTGTTTGACATGTACTCTTTCTCGGGGAACATGCCGAAAAGCTTCAATGACCATTTTCTGACAAGATCGCCCATTTCCTTATGTCTTCTGTATCTTGAGGCCATTCCTTCCGATACCATGCGGTCCAATTGGAAATCCAGCGCATACATCAGCGATACAGGAGGGGTGGTGAGCGCATAATTCTCATCATTGTTCTTCTTTAATTTTATCAGATCGGTGTAGAACCCTCTGTTCCGAACCTCTTTTGATCTTTTCATCAGTTTTTCGCTGACCGCCATGATCGCAAGCCCGGGAGGCAACGCCAGTGCTTTCTGCGTTCCGAACACCAATGCGTCGATCTCGTTCTTTCTCAGCTTGAGATCGACGGCGGTAACGGATGTGACGCCGTCCACGAATATCAGCGGATCGTTCTGTTTCCTTATCTCACCGGTCAGATCGTCAATTGAACTGAGAACTCCGGTGGATGATTCGTTGCTCACGAAATGAACCGCTTCCACGGTATCGTCAACGGCGCCTTCAATGTCCGCCGGTTTCATGGCGTTTCCCCATGGCGTTCGAATTTCCTTCACATTTTTACCGTTCAGCTTCGATATCTCTATCCACCTTTCTCCGAATGAACCGTTGGAGATCCCGAGAACATTGCTGTTAACTCCATTTTTTACCGCTCCTTCCAGGAATATTGAGGCGGAACCTCCGACCATGAATATGTCCATATCCGTATCCAGCAGTTTTTTGAATTTCTCAATGATGGAGCCGTGAAGCGCCCTGTAATCTTTAGAGCGATGCGTGATCATCGGTCTGGTCATAGCCTGAAGGACCTCCGGCTCAACATTCACGGGACCGACTGTGAAAAGTTCTCTGCTCAATTTTCTCCCTCTTGCCGCCAACCGCGCATATGCGCAACTCTGACGCAACAACCCCTTAACGGTAACGTCTCTATAAAGATTAGCGTCAACGACCGTAATTACAGTTTTGACAAAGACTTCTTGATCCTTCCGATGCCTTCCGTCAGATTTTCCTCTGAGGCCGCATATGAGAGTCTGAAGAACCCTTCGCCTGCCGGTCCGAATGACCTTCCGGGAGTGACCGCAACATGCGCATCCTTCATCAGATACATTGCAAGATCGTCCGATAATACCTTGTAATCATATTTCGGGAACAGATAGAACGCACCTTCCGGACGGTTGCATTCTACTCCTTTGATGTCGTTGAGCAGGTCCAGCGCCAGATCTCTGCGCTTTTTGAACTCCTCCACCATTTTTATCTTTGGTTCCTGCGTTCCTCTCAGCGCCTCGATCGCCGCCGGCTGTGTGAATGAGGTGCAGCATGTGATCGAATGCGTCTGTAATTTATTGACAGCGGCGATATCTTTTTCAGAGGCTATAAGCCAGCCCAGTCTCCATCCGGTCATCGCATATGTTTTCGATAATCCGGAGATCGTCAGAGTGCGGTCGAACATGCCGTCGAACGAACCTATGGACACGTGTTCGCCTTCGTAGATTATGTGCTCGTATATCTCATCCGACAGAACTCTGATGTTCTTTTCGATGCATATGTCGGCTATTCCTTTCAATGTGTCCTTCGGCATGACTGAACCGGTCGGGTTTGATGGAGAGTTGATTATCAGCATCTTCGTTCTTTCCGTTATTGCGGATGCCACCTTGTCAACGCTCATGCAGAAATTATCTTCGAATTTCGTCGGTACGTAGACCGGTTTCGCACCCGCCAGTCTTATAACCGCCTCATACGACACCCACGCCGGATCGGGGAGCAACACCTCGTCTCCGGGATCAAGATATGCCAGCGCGATCATGAACAGTGCATGTTTCGTCGGCGTCACGAGAACGTTCTTCGACGTGCATGCTATCTTGTTCTCACGGGTTGTCTTTTCGGCTATCGCCTTTCTAAGTTCGGGTATCCCCATAGACGGAGTGTAATGCGTGAACCCGTCTCTGAGCGACCTTACACACGCTTCCTTTATGTTGTCCGGCGTATCGAAGTCTGGCTCACCCATTGAGAACGATATTATGTTGACGCCTTCCTGTTTCAGCTGACTGACGATATTCGCTATCGCCACGGTGCCGGATTCCGGGACATCCATCAGCCTTTTGGAAAACATTGTTCACCATTAACACACACATGTAGATATTGTTTTTGCCGGTTTCGATTGGACTGCTAGGAGATCATCATTTTTGTTGCGTTTTGAAGCCGTGAAGAACATCAAACAACGCCGTTGGGTTCCTCTAATGTATCGTGTCCGCATAAATGCTGAAAAATCGGCTTCTGAAAAGACACTCCCGTCAGCGTTAGTATATAACTTTTGAGTCTGTTCACACAGGCTTACGCTATGATATACAGCGAGCCTGTGTGAACTCTCGTGCTTACGTCATCAGGTCGTTGAACTTTCCGGATGCCAGTCCTTGCTTGAACTCCATGGCTATCCTTCCGCCTGTGCTCAGGCCCGGATATATGAGATCCGCATACGGGGAACCGGATATGAACGGGTTTGTCCCGGCAACGATCCTTGTCGATATTTCGAACAGTTTGAATTCCAGCTTGTCCGTGACTATCGTCTCAAGACAGAACGGACCCCACATGCCTCCGAACAGTTCGTATGAACGGTTCACGATCTTCTCTGCCATATCGAACGCTTTCGGAAGCAGTGATTCGCGGATAACGACGGGAACATTTCCTGTGACAACGAACGACGGGTACAGTCCGTGCTTCTTCAGATCTTCATAGGAACCCATTTTGTAAAGTTCGTCTATGTTGCTCTCATCCCTCCTGTCTATGGACAGAAGTTCCAGGGTTCCGCCTCTTGACACTTTGTATCCGTCCTCTTTGAACGGAGAGTAGAAGAAGTGCAGATAATATCTGGTGCCGAGCGTATACTCCTGTATGGTGTAAGGCTGGGTGTTGTCTATGTACATTTTGAAATCGGGATAATCCTTTGCGATGAAGAAACCCCTTCCTCCTTTCGCACCGTGATATTTCACAAGAACCGGCTCGTTTATCTCTCTTGCATCCGAGTACATGCGCGGCATCGCAACGCCTGCCGATGTTATCCACTGTCTTTCAAGATCTCTGTTGGACTCCCACTGCAGCACGGCGCGGTTGCAGTACGCCGGAATTTCGAGATCCTCGAATTTCCTCGGTCCCATGTACTCCACGAAAGAACCGTGCGGGATTATGACAGCATTCCTGTCATGAAGCTCCCCTGCCCTCTCTCCGATCTCGTCAAGATCGTTGAATTTTATTATCTCATCTGGCTTTGCCAAAGGAAATGCATCATAGTGCTTTGTGTTATGTGATACGGTAAGACCTGCCGTTTTGAACCCTGCTTTCCGTGCTCCGTGGAAAATTTGCAACGATGAGTGGGAACAAAGCGTTGTTATTGTGATATCCTTTTTATCATAGCCGTCAAGAATGGAGTCTATCTTCTTTTTAGGGACCATACGCTATGATTGTTTTTTTGCATTTAAATTTTGGGTAGATACGTTCGAAAACTGTCATTGACCATGTGGTTTTGCAGAACACGCGTTCGTAAGATCTCGTTGGGGCCTGCGAACTTTATGTATCCGGATCCTTGTTTGCGGCCTTCAAAGCGTTTACTCTCTTCATGACCGTCGGTTTTGCGTATCTGCCCCATATCACCAGAAGAGCAGGGAGCACGAATATCGAACCGATGTATCCGAATCCTATCGCCATTGCGGTGATCAGGCCGAACTGATACATGGGCATTATGTTCGAGAATATCATGACACCGAATCCCGCCACCGTTGTTATCGCGGCCGCGAAAACGCCTTTGCCTGTTTCGCGCGTCGCTTTCTTGATCGCCTCTTCCGCACTGAGATCGTTGATCACAAGTTCGGTCACATAACGATGCGATATGTGTATACCGTACGTTACACCGAGACCTATTGTCAAAGACGCGATCGTTAGTGTCATTACATTCAGAGGCATGTTTATAAGCGCCATCGTTCCCCAGACCATTACCACCGAAACAAGCGTCGGGATCGTTGCCATCGTTCCCAGCATCCAGCCTCTGTCCACGTAGAACATGAATATCGTGAGCACCAGCAGCACGAGTATGATCGTCACGAATAATGCCGTCATCTGGCTGGCGTTCATCTCTTTCATGTTCGCCGCCATGACGATCGTTGCTCCCGTTGTAACGAAACCTATGTCCGACAAGGGTAAGCAAGCATCGTCAACATGACCTTTCATGGCAAGGACGGCATCGCTGTCCGAGTCTATCTCGCCGGTCATGTAGATGACCATCAGCGTGATCGGTTCTCCTTCATGCGTACCGACAAATGAGCGTGTGAAATTGTGAGCGATTTCACTGATTCCGGGCGTCTCAAGGAGTTTCTTTATTTCAAGAAGGGCTACCTCTGGGCCACTCATGTCGTTCTGGATCAGCAGCCTGCCCTGATCGTCGAATACGTTATTGTACAAAAGTTGGAATCCCGGGCCTGGAATAATGAATTTGAGGTCCATCAGCGCCGTACCTAAATGCTCAGCGTGAACTGTACCGTTTATGTATTCGAGGCCTCGTATGGGATTGATTTCCATGTTACGCAACGATAATTCCATTGCGATCAGAGTATTGATATCCCATGCGTCACCGTGTATGAGCACATTGACCGTGCCGATCGATGTGTCGTAGTTCGCATCAAGATATGTTATGACCTCGTGTGCTTCCGTCCCTTCCGGAACGAAATCGAACAGGTTGAATTCGTATGACAAGTTAGTGGAGCTGTATCCGAACGCCCCTATTGCTATTGCCACGACACCGAGGGTCGCCCATGGCTTCTTGGCGGCGATCTTCCCGCCTATGCCGGATATTCTGGATAAGATGTCGCCGCTGCTGTTCTTCGGCGCTCTGTAGCGTTTGCATTCGTCCGGATCCTTTCCTTTTCTCTCCGCTCTGCGGTCCCTCATTATCTGCAGCGGAGGAACAAGCAGGAGCATTGCTCCGAAAGCGCAGACGATACCGATCGCGCACATTATACCGAAATCGGCCAATGCCGACATTGATGATGTCAGATAGGAAAGGAACGCTATCGTTGTCGTTACCGTGGCAAGCGTCAGCGCCTGCCCGACGGACCCCATGGTCATCGCTATTGCGTCCTTCGGACTCTTTCCGGCCCTTCTTTCTTCTCTGTATCTGAACATAAGATGTAATCCGTAATCTATGCCCAGCGCCAATATCAGGATCGGTACGGCTATCGCTATTGTAGAGATATTGATGCCTATGAATGAGGATATACCGAATGTCCATATGACTGCTATTACCAAGCCGATGATTCCGGTAAGCGTGTCGATCAGATCCCTGTATATCAATAGAAGTAAGAGCACAAGTACGATCATTGCGATCGGTAGCAACATGAAAAGATCATCCTGAGCCAATTGCCCGATCTCGCTCATCATCGTTGCCAATCCGGCAACCATTATCCTGAGGCCTTCGGTGTTCTGTGTGAATAATTCTGTCTCGGATATCACATCGCCCTCGAAACCGCGCAGACCTCCTTGTATGAAGGCAAGGTCAGTGTCCAATATCATGACGGACATCAGCATACCCTTGGCGGATGCGGTTCCGGATACCGTATCTATGACCCGGTCTCTCGTGAACATCGACTGCATCATCGATCCTTCGAGGATCTTTGCCGCATAATACATCAGTTCGTCATCGTCCTGCAGGGAATCCACTGCATCGATGGGATTAGTGATGATGGGATTAGTGATTTTTATGAGTTCGAAGATCTCCTGTGAGATGAAAGATATGGGACTGATTACCCTGAACCCGGACAGCTCCGAATAATCACGTTCATATCCGCTGTCCCTGTCAGTAAAGGACATCCCCAGCAACGATTGTTCGTATCTTAGAATATCGATGAATATCTCTTTCGTGAAAATGTTTCCTCCTGCTCCGCCGGCATCGATCATGATCGGTACGGATACCGTTGATCCGAATGAACTCGATATTATTGCGGAGGCCCTCGTCATCTCATCATCGGGCGCAAAACCTCCTTCATCCATGTCGAATGTCGGAGGATTCATTGCGATCATGCCGACGGACGCCATCGTGATCATAAAGAGAATCGCTAATGGAACAATCGGCCTTTTGGCCATGATATCTCCCGCTTTCTCCATGAACTTCATGATACGCGACCTTTTTCTGTTGGCGTTCGAAGCTTTAATGATGCTTGAAACGTGACGATTAACACCCGTGAGAGCATTAAGGTATATAGTTTAGTCTGTATAAACGGCGCACCGATCTGTGCAAAACGTAAGCGCGGCAGCGAGAATCATGCCGAAAGTGTTTGAAAACAGCGGTATTCTTTATTGAACCGTTAAGTATCGCATTGCGCCTGCCCGCGAGACTACTTTCGGAGATCCCCAGGCACCTTTTATCTACTATCATATCATCTGTCAGAACGGACAATACGTCTAAGGCCGAGGAGGTCGATGAAAATGAAAATGGAAGAACTTACACCCCATATAGAAGAACTGAAAAGGGTGATCGGAGAAAGCGCTGACGAAAAACAGATAACGGATGAACTGAACACATATCTGAATGTGTATCATGTTTCCATAGATGCCGCAAAGAAAGGAATAATGAGGAAATACGGTGTTGACGCACCGTTATTCGTACCTGCGGCATCCGTGACGAAGAAGATAAACGAGATGACCGGCGATGAGAAGAATGTGGACCTTGTCGCAAGAGTGGTATTCGTTGAAGAGAAACAGATAACCGCCCGCGGAGTTCCCAAGACAATATTTTCGGGGATACTCGGCGATGAGACGGCTACTGCATCATTTACCGTGTGGGATGTCGGAAAGATGGAGCTTGTCAAAGGGGAAACGTACAATTTCAAGAATGCGTACACTAAGATGTGGAACGACAAGCTTCAGATAAACTTGGGAGAAAGAAGCGTTGCCGAACCTTCGGAGACGCCTATAGATGCTCCTGAGCGTACGATATCATACTCTTCGGAGGTGACGATATCGGAGTTGCGCGACGGTATAGGCAATGTTACCGTTACGGGTAAGATACTATCCGTTGAGCCGAAGAGCATAACTTCCAAAGATGAGACGAAGACCGTCTTTACAGGTTACATCGCCGATAACACCGGAAAGGTACAGTTCACCGCATGGAACGACTTTGAACTGAAGAACGATGAGACGGTATGCGCCAAGAACGCTTACATAAAAGCGTGGAGAGGCGTTCCGCAGCTGAACTTCGGCGATCAGTGCGAGATAAGCCGCGTGGATGCCGTGTTCTCGAACGTTCATAGCGGATCAAGTGAAAGAAGCGTTGCGGACATCACCAAGACCGGAGGCGGCCTTGACGTGATGGTCACGGGTGCGATCGTTGACGTCAGAATGGGGAGCGGTTTGATAAAGAGGTGTCCCAACTGTAACCGCTCGATACTCGGAGACGAGTGCACTGCGCACGGTAAGGTCGAAAGCGTGCAGGACCTCAGGATGAAGATCGTCATTGACGACGGCACCGGAGCGCTGACTGCCGTTGTTAACAGAGAATGTACAGAAAAGTTGACCGGTATAACGCTTGAGCGGGCCGTGGCGATGGCCAGAGAGAATGTCGATCAGGATTCGGTCTGCAGGCTGATGGAAGAGAAGGTGCTTGCAATGAACGTCGCTGCGACAGGTAACGTTCTCAGCGATGATTACGGACCGATGATGATCGTACGCGAAATAGAAAAAATGGCCGTGGACATAAAGAAAGAGGCGGAAGAGCTCATGGAAAAGGTGGAGGGATCGATGTGATATCCCGAGAGACCGCATGGAGGATGTTCGCAGGCGAGCTTAACAATTCATCCCTGGAGAGGAAAGGCGACGAGGAGAAATCGCCGACGTATCTGATAACGCCTCTCGGAACAAAAACTAACAGAGTTCTGATCGCCGGTGTGCTTCTGGAAAAACAGAACATAGGAAACGATGAAGAACCATTATGGAGAGCAAGGATAGAAGACGTATCCGGAAGTTATTTCGTCAATGTCGGAAGGTATCAGCCTGAGGCGGCCGCGGCGATCGCTTCCCTTGAGACTCCATCATTCGTTGCCGTTGTGGGTAAAATAAGGACATACAGGCCCGATGAGTCGCGTATACTTGTCTCAATAAGGCCGGAAAGGATCGTCCGCATAGATTCGGAAACGAGACAGCGCATTGTGTTGGAAACGGCGAAGTGCACATGGAAACGCCTGAACGGCATGAAGGCCGCGCTTTCTATGCCGGAAGCATCGGCCGATGACCTCGCAGCCACCGGAGGAATGACCAAGGATGAAGCAGAAGGTATCATAGAAGCGGCTGAATTCTACGGGATGCCGGATTCGTCCAGATATCTTAAGCTGATACAGAGTTCGCTCAGAATGCTGCTGCCTGAAAGGGAGATAGACCTCGGTCTTCCCGAAGACGTAGTGGATATACCCGATGAGATCGACCTTGAGGAGAGAAGCGGCATCTCGGACGTTGATAAAGAGGACCTTGTACTGGACATGCTCGGAGAGCTTGACAAGGACGGACGCGGAGCCCCGATGGACGACCTCATAAGGAAGGCCACATCGGAAGGAATAACACCAACGGAACTTGAGGAGATGACGAATTCACTGATGGATAAGGGCCTTGTCTATGAGCCGGTTCTTGGAAGGCTGAAACGTATTTGAACCTAAAGGCGGCGTGTGCCGCCGTTCATTTTTTCAACTCACGAAATCTTGTTTTGATTTGTATAACAACCAGAATGCCACGAGCCCCATGATCAGGCCGACTATCGTCAGGGCGCTCATCAGTGCGGACACCATGCATAGTGTGACCGTTATCACCCATGTTCTGCGTTTGAGCGCCAACGCCGCCGCGACCGTTCCGGCCGCTCCCGCAAATATTCCGAAGATCGCCATTGTCTTCAATGTTGATACGAAGTCAGCTTCCGTCAT
The DNA here is from genome assembly GCA_009780575.1 of Candidatus Methanomicula labiotermitis. Lineage (GTDB taxonomy): Archaea > Thermoplasmatota > Thermoplasmata > Methanomassiliicoccales > Methanomethylophilaceae > Methanomicula > Methanomicula labiotermitis. The sequence continues at coordinate 29,554 of WQZU01000003.1, read as the reverse complement.
ATTGGCATCTGTCCATTGATTGGCAAGATCAGCGAATGCGGGATCGTTGAATAACGTTGATGCGAGTGTTTCGGATGCAGCATAGAAATATATGCACAGGAGAATCAGCGGTAACGAATACACTATCAGAATGATCGCCGCAAGCCTTGTCTGTCCGGATGTTCCCGGTCGTATTGTGTCCGTTTGCGGACTTTTCAGATTTGAACCGCACACGGGGCAGAACGTTGTCTCCGGAGGCAGTTTCTTGCCGCACTTCGGACAGAAGTCTATGTTTAGGTCCACGGTGTATCTCCTCTCTTACACGAATTGCTGACTCTCTTTAAACCTTTACCTTATAACTATGTTTATTGACCAAATGATAATTACCTATCGATATTTTGTCATCCGATCGGAAGATCATATGAATTGCGCTGACTCATCTGTAGAATGCCGCGGAAGCATAACCGACGACGCTGTTCCGTTCAACGCCCAGCGAATCGTACGAGTCCGAATATTTCAGTAATTTCGCGCCCGAGTATCTCGTCATCATGGCAACGGCCATCGGCCCGTATCCGCATATTGTGATCCTTTGTCCGTATACCGAATCGTACATACCGGGAACATCTCTGCCGCAGACTTTCTCCATCACTTCCTTCCCTTCGCTGAATGCCGTATCCTTAGGAACATAATGGGACAGATCGCTTGATGCTATCACGATGTGATCATATCCGCTGCACGCTTCCGATACCGCATTTGACAGAAATTCGGCGCATTCTTGGGACTGGTCGCCCATTATTATCGGTACTATATGCGCATCCGGATCGATATACTGTATGAACGGTATCTGCGCTTCAACGGAGTGATCGAGCTTGTGCGCATTCACATCATCGGGGATCGTTTTCCTAAGCCTTTTGATGGTCTCATCATGCACCTTGCACGCACCCAGCGGAGTCACGTACGGTTCGCCGCAAAGAACGGCGTCATATTGTATACCGTAATGATCCGGACCGATGACAACGTATACATCCGGAAGTCCATCCTCCGCAATCTCTTTGTAAACATGGGCGGCATTCATTCCGGATGCTTTGTATCCCGCGTGAGGAGCTATGACCGCCTCCAGCCTTCTTTCGTTCCTGCATTCGCCCGGCATCCCCGGCCCTATGTTATGCGTGAAGCAGCTTTCGATCTCTTTGGTAAGTGCTTTCTCATCGTTCGGATAAAAACGACCTGCCACAACCGGATAGCGCATGAAGAAAGAGAAAAGATAAGAAAGTAAAAAGGTTTTTTATGATCAGAGACGAGCCTCGAAATCCTCTATCTCCATCTTGTAGTCTGCCGGATCCTTGAGATCCCCTCTTGCAATAAGGACCTCGCGTGCAAGGACCCAGTAGATGCATGCTAGCGCACGCCTTCCTTTATTGTTCGTCGGAAGCACAAGATCAACGTTCCTTGTTTCATTGTTGGCGTCGCACATCGCAACTATCGGTATTCCGAGGTTCAGCGCCTCGTTCAGCGCCTGCTTGTCAGCCGACGGATCCGTGACCACTATCACCTCAGGTTCTATGAAACTCGCCATAGACGGATTCGTGAGTGTTCCGGGAACGAAACGTCCCGCGAACGCCGGGGCACCTATCGCCTTCGAAAATGTTCTTGCCGGCCTCTGGCCGTACTGCCTTGCGGATACCACGAGGACCCTTCTCGGGTCGAACCGTGCGATGAACTTGGCTGCCGCCCTTATCCTCTCATCCGTCTTCTTAACATCAAGAACATACAATCCGTCCTGCCTGACCTTGTAAATGAAATCCTTCATGTCAGCGCTTTTCTGCTGTGTGCCTATGTGTACACCGGATGTAAGGTATATGTCCTCGGGCACCAATAGTTCAATGTTCTCCGCTTCACTCATGTAATAAACCTCAATCTCTGCTTACGGTAATAGGTATCATATCCTTCTCGAATTCCAGCATGGCAATGTCTATCGGATCCAATGTATTCTCCGGATAATCAATGAGAACGGGTGCTCCGAACGATATTTGGAGAGCCCTCGCGCCGATAATTCTAGCCTTCTCGAATCTAGTGTATTTCATATCTTCACCATACGGGAGTGGTCTGATATTAGGCTCCCCCTTATAAAGATTTTGCAAGTTGGCGTTGTCGGCATCCTGTTTTATAATGATCGGGCGAGCCGGATTTTCTTACGCAATAGACGTCGAACGATGCGGTTTTATACCGATTTGTGATTCAACTTTCACATGGATGGACTTAAGCTCACCGCAGCCGCATTCTTTCGCAGCAAAGGCAAGAGCGTTGTTACGGAGAAAGAGTTCATAATGGGGATCTCCATGGACCTCAGATGGATGCGCCCCGCCGATACCGAGGAACTTCTGTCGCTGCTTCTCGCCGAAGGCCACCTTGAGAAAGACGGCGAATATCTAAGGCCGGCGTTCGATATTCACGGCACAGACGTTCCTCTCATGTTCAGGCCGCCGGATGACCTCGTGAAAGGAAAAATGGGTAAACACAGACCCGCAGCCCCGCCCGCGGATGATCTTTTGTCGGAACTCATGGCAAAGGTCGAGCCGCTCGGTATGAAAAGAAAGGAATTCATAGTCTCCGTGAACGCGATACAGAAACGTATCAACGTGGACATTGAGATAGCGGCCCTTCTGATGCTCAGAGAGAAAGGAGTGGACATTTCCGGGTATATTGACGCGTCTTATGAATTGATCCGCAGCAGATGATCATACCTTCTTGATGAAATTCTCCAAGGTCATCTTTGCCGCCTGCTGTCTGTTAGAACCGGCGCTTGTCTGCACGGTCTCCGTCAGTTTTATGTTCAGCGCCTTCTCGATCTTCCTCATCAGTTTCTCGTCCGGGACCAGATTGTTTGACTCGATCTTTGCAATGAGTCCTTTCTTTTCGCTTATCGAAGCGGCGAATTGTTCCATGTCCATTCCTGCCGCTGTGCGCGCATCCTTTATCACTTTTCCGTAGTCGTCGACGATCTCGGTTGAGTGTGCGGTAGCGTAAACGTCCTTGGTCTGCATGCGCTTCTCTCTCCTCTGCAGCCTTTCCTCTATTACCAGTGCGCTAGGTGCCGGTGCGCCCCCGGGCCTTCCCGGCTGCGCCTTGTATTCCTCGCCGAACCTCATACAGTTCTGGCACACGTGCAATTTCGTACCTTCTATGAAAATGGGCCTGGCAGCCCCCGCCTCTTTTCCGCAGAGTTCGCAAAGCATCGTTTTCCTCATATCCGTTGTGATAATTAAATATGATTGTCGCCGTCTTTTATGCGTATACGCATATCATTGTCCTTGTTTGCGCAGTAAGATTAATAAGACATACGCATTAATGTGTCACATACAGAGGACTGCGCATGGACAACAGCCACGAAAAAGAACTGACATCTGAGCTGAAGGATACGATAACCTATCTGGAGGAAAAGAATGGCAGACTCACGGCGGAGAAGAACAAGGCCGTTGATGAGTATAACACGACCAAGAGCGAGTTGTACAGGGTGCAGAAAGAACTGAGACGTCTCAAAACGGAGATCGAACGTATGAAGAGTCCGCCTCTCATCGTCGGTACGCTGAGAGACGTCCTTTCGGATGACCGCGTCGTCGTGAAAAGTTCGACCGGTCCCGATTTTGTTGTCTCCGTGTCGGAGATGCTTCCCAAGAATGAACTGATACTCGGCTCCAGGGTGTCCATGAACAAGCAGACGCTGGCGGTTATGGATGTACTTCCCTCTCCGGTGGACCCGATCGTCTCCGGAGCGGAGATAATAGAAAAGCCCGATATCACGTATGAGGATGTCGGAGGCCTTCGGAATCAGATGATGGAACTGCGCGAAGCCGTTGAGGATCCTTTGCTCCGCCCGGAACTTTACAAGAAGGTAGGAATAGAGCCTCCGAAGGGCGTTCTCCTCGTAGGGCCGCCCGGAACCGGGAAGACGCTCATGGCAAAGGCTGTTGCAAACGCCACCAGGGCAACGTTCATAAGATTCGTCGGTTCCGAGCTCGTTCAGAAGTATATCGGCGAGGGGGCCAGACTTGTTCGTGAGTTGTTTGAACTTGCGAAAGAAAAGGCGCCGAGCATCATATTCATCGACGAACTGGATTCGGTCGGCGCCAAAAGGCTTGATTCGACGACATCGGGCGACAGAGAGGTTCAGAGAACGCTTATGCAGTTACTTTCCGAACTTGACGGTTTCACGCCCACCGGTAACGTGAAGATAATCGGCGCCACGAACAGGCCGGACATACTTGACGATGCGCTTTTGAGGCCGGGAAGATTCGACAGGATCATTGACATCGGACTTCCGGATGTTGACGGACGCGAAGAGATATTCAAAATTCACACATCATACATGAGCATAAGCGGTCACATTGATATCAAAACCCTCGCCGTCATGACAGACGGCGCTTCGGGCGCGGAGATAAGATCGATATGCACCGAGGCCGGAATGCTTGCGATACGCGACGGAAGGGACTGCGTCACGATGTCCGATTTCGAGAGGGCCAAATCCAAGGTCATGGAAGTGGAGAAGAACAAGGTCAGCAGACCTCCGGCGCTCATGTTCGCCTGATTTTGTTATTCGGGATCAGTTGACCTCGGCGTCGTCTCCTCCGAAGAAACATTGCTGGGCCGCTCCGTACAGTTCTTCCATTCCGAATGACATTTTCGAGGACACCGCTCTGGTGTCTCCGAATGTCCCTATGTTTTCCATTGCCTTGAACAGTTCCATGCCCACGACCGTCTGCGGGTCCTTGTCGTTGTCCAGTATGTCCGCGTACAGCGCATCCGGGTCTGAGAACCATGACATCACCTTGTTGAGTTCATCCTCCTCGAGGATATCCGATTTCGATAGTGCGGTGATCATGGGCATCCGAAGACGGAACTGGGCTATCGTTGAGAGCATCATACTGGATATGAATCCGTTGGATGTCCTGCACAGTATCGGATCGGCGAGGAACACCGTCATTGACCTTTCTTTACCGAGTGCGTCGATCATCACATTGGAAGACTTCCTGAATGCGAAAAGTTCCAGCTGGCCGGGAGTGTCTATGAGAGCATAATTTGTTTTGAACGAATCCAGCGCATCCGTCAGTTTCTCGATGTTCATTGCCATGAGGTCCGCACATACGATCTGCGCACCGTTGGGGCCAAGCGAGTATTCGTCCATGACGTCATGCAGGTCGATCCATTCGCGTATGTCCACATCCGCAACGTACGGAACGGCGTCCGCACCGGGATCAAGGTTGACCGTTATCGCATCTATGCCGCTGAGATCGAGCCATTCCTTGTATGACTGAACCAGAGAACTCTTTCCGCTTCCCGCGGTGCCGACGAAATAAATGTTCTTCAATTGTTCACTTCCGCGAGATGAACGCCGTGTGCGCAATAAGCCTTTCCCATCGGCTGCCGTTCAGGAACGGATCGATTTGAAGCAACGGAATAAGAGGTTCTTCATATAAACCTGACTGAAATTAATATGTGTGTGCGACAAGAAGCTGAATAAAGGATTGTCGAAAGACTGCAACATTCGTCCGTTGTAACCCTAACGGGACGTGCGTAGCCGGTAACGGCTGGGTGCGAAGCTCCCGTGACAACGAACCTCAGAGTGTGCTGTGATGCCGAAGAGGTGCAAGGGTAAGGTAGGTATGGTGAACAAACGTGAATCGTCTAAGCGTCGTTAAAGGTAAGTGCGAAAACACAGATGAGCCGGTTGGAACCGGTGGACGCATGACCGAAAAAAAAGGATGGGGTCGGCGGAGAGGTGTGCATGTGCTTCTCTGCGGACGGACACAACGGCCCCCGGCGTAATGACGGCACCTAACCCTTCTGTATTATCCTTTGTTCGGAACTTGGTAAACCCTATGTCCTCCTTGGACAGAGGGCAGAGGATGGAACAAAAAGCGAATGCCTGACTGTAACTGCCAGGATAGACATTATGTGTCGCGTCGAAAGACGGCCGACTTGTTCCAAGTCTTGGATTGCGGGAAAGGAAGCAAAACTGTGAAGGCGGATGCGCCAACTACGAAGAATGTGAATACAGGACGCGAGGACACCGCCGACGGTCACGTTAACAGATTGCGGACCCGAAACGCAAAGGGAGCGACGGTATTCCGTCAGAACCGCCGTGAAAAACACGGTTATCTGAGGCTCGAGCGTACTGCGGTGAAAGTCGCACGGTGCGTTCCAAGAGGGGAGAGGGTGATGCCCTCTCCCACTCGACTAAGTTCACGCGTGGCTGCGTGGCTGAACGGGCGTTGCGCGTGTAAATCAATTAATATACTGCTAAATCGTAACAGGAGAACATAATTGACTCGCATAATGGTGCGGGGCAGGGGAAATTCATATGGAACTCATGAAAGAACGGAATCTCTTGATTGGAGCATCGGCATTGTCCGCGACGGTTGTCTTTGCGCTTTGTTGGTTCATCGCCGCGATGTCCGATACTGCATGGATATTCGGCGCGAACTATCTCAGCGACCTTGGTGTCTCGGATTACGAGTATGCACGGATGTTCTTCAACGGAGGCTGTTTGATCGCAGGTATATTGTTCGCGATCTGCGGTGCCGCGATCCTTACTTCGAAGAGGAATAAACTGGATGCGGTCGCCGGGGTAGTCGCTGTCGCGGCCGGTGTTTCGATCGCGCTGATCGGTGTTTTCACATCGGATTCTGGTTCTTTGCACCTTTACATAGCCTATGCGGCGTTCGGTGCGGGTATGGTGTGCCTTCTGCTCCTTGCGATGAGGGACTGGTCCGATGAAATGAGGAAATTGGCAACGTTCGCGTTTATGTCCGTATCATTTGTTGCGGCATTATATTATGTGCTCGTCCACGAGGGAACGGACATCGGGTTCCTGTCCGGTATGCCCGGCGTTGAGACTGCGGCGGCAGTTGTGCTTCTCCTGCTGTTCTTCCTGCAGAGTGCGAAGTTCATGTACCGCGGCGGTGTCAAGAGGGCAACACCCAACGGTAAGGGCATAGCGGAACGGCACAGGGTCGCCTTAGGTTTCGCCGGAATACTTTCGGCCCTCATGTTCTTATCGTTCTGGCTGTTTGCAATGCTGTCCGACCCGTCATGGGCGTTCAATGTCGATCCCGTCTATATGCTAGGACTTTCGTCCGCAGAGGATGTTAAACTGTACTTCTCCATAGGATGCCTTGCCGGAGGCGCGTTCGCAATAATGTACGGCGCCGGAGTGACAACGATGCAGCGCGGATATCTACGGTCTTCCGCCGGAGTATTCGTAACGATCATTGGGATCATACTCCTCATAGCAGGGATATTGTTCCTTACCACCGGAGAGGTGAGCGAATGCATGGAAACGGTTGCGCTTATATTCGGTGTGGCTGCACTCATCTGCATCATAATATCCGACTGGAAGAAAGAGAAGATGCTGACCGCTGCGTTCTATCTCTTCATGCTGGTGATAGTCGGAACGCACATGCTGATAAGCGGACCCGGGTCGGATGTTTCTGTCTCCGTCCTCGCATTGTTTGCGTTGCTCGGAGTGGAGGGAGTAAGGCTCATCGCGGGTAAATAAACGGCTTCCGCCGTTTCTTTTTATTTCCTTTCTTTGTCCTTTTACCGTGCAGGCTCCCGATGTCCAGAGAACGGGCAGGACTACTCTCAATGAAAGAACGTAAGGAACAGGAAGAAAGAGCCGCAACAAGGTACAACTCTTTCTGCGGTCATAGCCTGCCGGCCATTCTGTGAAATAAAAATGGAGAGAGCGTTACGCTCTTTGATCGTATGAAAGGATTTAGATCCTGTCGCTGTCGATCCAGCGCTTCGCTTTGTGTGTCGAAGTGAACACTATCATCACAAACGCCAGGATCACAAGGACCGCGGAGCACAGAAGGATCATTGCTTCTAGCATGAACGCGATTATCGGGACCATCGCACATACTACCTGCATGAATATGAGGAATCTCTGCGGCCACCGTCCGTTTTCATACAATGAGCCTAAGACAGCAAGGAACAGCACGAACGACAGCATATAGAACGCCGTCTTTATTGCAAGGTCGCTCGCATTGATATCGAATTCTATGATAAAGACCGCCAGCACAAAGACCGCTCCGAGCGCGGCCGCCGCTGAAGCGATGATTACATTCTTTGGTCTCTCCTCCATGATTGCACCTGTCCTCAGGATGCTTTATTTCTTATTAATATATTCACACGAAGGCATTCATACGAAGGTTGCCGTAAACACGATTTTCGAGGGTCTGCGGATCGGGCGTGTCACAAAAAAGGACGTTGGTTGTTCACTCAACCAAATAAATGGTAATCTTAAATATCATGAAACTGATGGTTCCGGCCGATGGATGAGAAATACGCGTTTGCATTGAGGAAAATAGCTCTGCTGGGCGGCATTAACAACTATGTTGCGGTGTCATCGCGTGAACTCGGCGATGCATTGGACATGAGTCAGCAATCCGCATCGAAAAGGATACTCGAACTTCTTGATGAGAAATATCTTGTCCGTGATCTTGGTGCAAGGAAACAGCGCATAAAGCTGACCGAGGCCGGAGTTGACGAGCTCAGGAAGGAATACAACGAATACCGCCGCATATTCGAACTGACCGACCACGTCACGCTTCGAGGGAAAGTGGTCACGGGAATGGGTGAAGGCGGTTACTACATCACTCAGAAGCCTTACATGGATCAATTCCAGTCTAAACTCAATTTCAGACCGTTCGAAGGAACGCTGAACGTAAAGTTGACAAAGGAGGACCTCGGAAAGATGGAGATCATAAAGAGCATGCCGGGTCACACCATAGACGGATTTGAGAAGGACGGAAGGACATTCGGAAAGGCGACCGCGTATAAAGCGAAGATACAGAATCTCGACTGTGCGATCGTCATGCCTGAGAGGTCGCACTATGACGACATATTGGAGCTTGTGTGTAAATATCATTTGAGACGCACGTTGAGCATAAACGACGGAGATGTTGTGTCTGTCATCGTAGACCTAAGTCCTCTTTCTCCCGAAAATTAGGTATCCCGTGTGTCCTAACGTTTGGAACGACGGTCTTACGCCTCCGTGGTGCACTTCGATCTCGCGCTCCATCAGTTCCGCTGCACGCACATCGAAGAAACCGCGGTCGCGCAAAACCGTTACCGTCGATCCGAGCTGGTTCATGTTCGGAACGTACGCGCATATCCTTCCTCCGGGCCTGAGATTCTTCGATAGATTTTCAATCGCGATCCACGGATCCGGCATGTCCATCACCAGGGCATCCGCCCTTAAATCGATGTCAACGGTTTTGGCGTCGCCGATCTGATAGCTCCAATGTTTGTCGAGGCCTGTTCGTTTTATGTTCTTCAGGGCGCGCAGCGCAAATTCCTCTCTCAGTTCGACCGTATGCACCGAACCGTGCGGTGCGACCGCTCTGATGAGCGCGGTCGTCAATGCTCCCGACCCTGCGCCTATCTCTAAAACCTTGTCACCGCATTTTATGTCGCAATTCATGATCACAGATGCGGCGTCCTTCGGAACGACTATTTGCGCACCTCTTTCCAGTGATGCGATAAGATCCGTTGTTCCCGGCCTGAAGACCGTGAACTCTGCGCCCGCGACCTTTATGGTGCTTCCGTCGTCCGCCTCCCTGAACTTCGATCCGTCGATCGTTCCGAGCGACGATATCTTGATCATTCCGTATGAAACCTTTACCCAATGCCTTTTGCTGTCGTCACCGACCAGAAAAACATATTCATCCTCTTCGAACGGCATTTTATCGTCACCTCATGGAACTCATACAATTAATCCTTTACATACGACGGATTCGGTTTATATATTTCGATTTTATTTTCAGAACGATGACTGCCGAAGGCGTTCTGGGAGTTCTTGCGTGCCCCATACTGGAAGATGAACTGATATACAGCATTTCCAAAGACAAAGATATATCCAACGTGTATCTGCTTGACAACGCTCATGCAAAAAGCATCAAAGTGAAACTTGTCAGAAACGGCATACGGCACACGATAATCAATGAGAGCACATTTCTTGACGGAAAATGCCCGATATCGAAGAAAGACTACACGATCGTCATCTGGATGATGGACCTAGGACTTCACGAGGAACCGATCGATCTGAGAACGGCCTTGGAAAAGCATATGAAGATAATGGAAGAACGGGCGGATGCCCTTGTCCTGTACTACGGGCTGTGCGGCAACGGTATGAAGAACATCGACGTCTGGTCTGCGGATAACCTGAAGATCCCCATGGCCATCATACGCGACAAGGACGGTAATATAGTGGATGACTGCATAGCGGCGGCGATAGGCGGAACGAAACGTTATCTTGAGCTTCTGAAAAAATATCCCGGAATAATGTATTTCACACCGGCGTTCGCAACTAACTACGACGATCTTCTCGGAAGGATGGAACTGTTCAAAGGAGTGGACACCGGCGACGATTCCATGCTGAAGATGGTGTTTGAGATGGCCGATTATCATGAGGTCATGAAGATCGATACCGGCCTCGGCGATAAAGATGAGTTTGACGCTGCAACGAAGAAGTTCGCGGACAGACTGAACTTTGATATCATCGAGCTAGAGGAAGGATGGGTCACGCTTGAACCCGCGGACCGTGTTTACGCGGAAGCCAAGGGTTTTCTCAAGAAGTGATCACATCGACCTGGCGGCATATGCCGCTTTGTCCGTTTCCTTCCCGCAGATTATGCATTTGCCGCTGAATTCTTCCGGAACATAAGGAGTTCCTAGCAATTTGAGATCGTTCTCCTCTTCGAACCTGCGTCCGCATTCCTCTGAACCGCACCAGCCGAACCTCAGCGTCATCTCCGGAACGACTTTCAATGAATCTATGGTGACAACGTTCGCCCTTTGTCTTTCCCACGCCCTATTGAACATGTTCTCGCATATCGCCTCCAGGATCATATTGACCCCGGGAACGACGTCTTCCGACGATATCGTTCCTTTTTCTCCGTTGTCACGTCTCGCGAAAGTGATCGCACGGTTCTCAATGTCCTTAATGCCCAGCTCAATTCTGAGCGGCACACCTTTTATCTCCCAGTCAAAGAATTTGCTTCCCGGTCTTTCGTCACGGTCGTCGAGCTTTGTCCGTATTCCGGCGGAGATTAGCATATCCTTTATCTTTTCTGCTTCCTTCATTATCAGATCTGCGTTGCCCTTGGAGATTATCGGTATTATGACCGTTTGGAACGGTGCCACCGGCGGCGGGAGTATCAATCCTTTGTCATCGCCGTGCACGCCTATCATCGCACCGACAAGCCTTTCCGACATGCCGTATGTGGTCTGATGAACATGTTCGTGCTTACCGTCCGCGTCCTCATAAGTTATGTTGTAAGGTATCGAAAAATTGGTTCGGTAATGATGTATCGAACCGATCTGCAGCATCCTGCCGTTGGGCATCACTGTGTCGAGACCGACGGTGTAATGCGCTCCCGGGAATTTATCCCATTCCGTGCGCACGAACAATGAATACGGGATGCATAGCTGCTTCATTATGTTTTCAAGTATCACGATGTCTTCCTCGATCTGTTCCTGCGCATCTTCTTCGGACGCGTGACATGTGTGCGACTCAAAGAAGTGAATCTCCCTCACTCTGATGAATGGTCTGGTCTGCTTCGTCTCGTATCTGAATGTGTTCACGATCTGATACGTCTTCAGCGGAAGGTCTGTGTGCGAACGCACCCATAGTGAGAACATCGGATACATCGCGGTCTCGCTTGTCGGCCTTACAACGAGACGGACGTCCAATTCATTCAGACCCGCATGCGTTACCCAATAAACTTCGGAATCGAAACCTTTGATGTGTTCCTTTTCCTTGTTGAACTCGGTCTCCGGAATAAGTAGCGGGAAGTACACTTCATCGTGTCCGGTTGAATCCAATTCTTTGCGTATGTATGTGTCCACATGCCTCATTATCTTCCAGCCGTACGGAGTCCAGACGTTCATACCTTTGATCGGATATCTTTTGTCCGAAAGGTTGGCCTTCTCAACTATGTCGTTATACCATTCGCTGAAATTTTTATCCTTTTCTATGATCTCACTTCCTCAGCCGTCTCTTCTTCATCTTCTTCTTGAGTTCCTCGGCAACGGTGGATGCGACTGAAATATTGGAAAGTTTGTTCTCAAGCGTGTTGCAGCATAGCAGTGCGTCTATGTTCCCTCCGGTGAGTCTCTGTATCGCGTCACCGGTGAAAACGCCGTGTGTACATGCAACGGAGACGCTGTTCGCTCCGGCTTCCTTCAATTGTACGGTGGCGGCCAGTATGGTGCCTCCGGTGGCTATTATGTCGTCAACTATCAGTACATTCTTTCCGTTGCAGTCCATCTTCGCCGGTGCGATCTTCACTTCCGTGCCGGAAAGCCTGACCTTTTCAAGATAATCGTAAGGTACTCCCATTCTCTTACCTACATCCTTAGCTCTATCGGCTGCGCCCGCATCCGGAGCCAGAACGATGTCTATTCCCTTGTCTGCAAAATATTCGGCTATTGCGCCCGATGCTTTGAGATCTTTCGCAGGGCATTTGAAATTCTTCAAAACCTCTTCTTTGTGTATGTCCACCGTGAAAACGCGGTCGCATGCGATGCTAAGATGTCTTGCCATGACTTTGGCGCTCTCCGGCTCTCCGGGTTTGAATATGCGGTCCTGGCGGGCGTATCCGAAATATGGTATCACAAGAGTGATCGACTTTGCGCCCATTCTTTTTGCCGCATCCTGAATGAGAAGCATCTCTATTATGCTTGTATCCGGATACGTGTTCTGAACGATGACCACATCATCGTTAAGGGATTCTCCTTCTATCCTCGTGTAGCATTCGCCGTCAGGGAACCTTGTGGATGATGCGAGTATGCATTTACAGTCCATTATCATGGCAAGTTCCTTCGCAAGGTCGCGGGATGACGAACCACCGATGACTATCATACTTCACGGATATGATTTGTGCTTTATTTACATATTGGCCACGCAAGACCATCGGAAAATCGTGTTGCTGAACACCGTTTATAACACTGGACCGTTCATCGGCAGAGGTTCACGGCCTTAGCGGCCATTACGGGCATTCACAATGCTTGCTGATTTTATACTACTGTTGCATTATGAATTGATAAAAACGATCGGTGGGATCGGACGAATATTACAGCGTCCGCATCGATGAACGGAGACATCTGGATATTAAAAGATGGAAAGAACAGTGATCGGACGCCGCGATCTGGTTGTGTATGTTTGTGTTGCTTTTGCTGCGCTTATAATCATATTGGCCGCCATTACTGTGTTTTTCTTGGAGCCGGGCATATATATTGCCGTAAATCTGTTCCTAATCGCTCCCGCAGTGATCATACTTTTGATCTACGCCCGTTCCCTGGCCCGCAAGGAAAATAAGGAAATGATGATAATTGATGATGACGGACTCACGATAAGAGGCGATGTTTCACTCGGCCCCATACCGTGGGACTGCATACTCGGTGCGGAGATCAAAAGAATACTCTTTGAGAAGCACTTGACCGTATACCTTACCGACGTGTCAAGAATGGGAATGATATTCGGAGAGGAAACAATACGCAAAAAGGTCGGGAAAGGGAAAGACGGAGAAAGAGTGATCTCCATTGACCTGACTCCATGTAAGTTAAAGGGGATGGACATAGAAGCGCTGATCCGTGAGCGTGTCGCAGGCCGCGCGGCTGAAAACACCGGGCATTATCCGCCGCCCGGAACGAAGACGACAAGGCTGTCAAAAATGGAAACAAACAAAAAGATCATGCTGATCGCGATCATCGTCAGCATACCGTTGAGCATATTGGGCTTTTGGATGGGTTACACATCGGTTTGAAAGCGTCCGGACGGTCAGCGGCGGTTTGCGCTACATTTACTCGGTTCAATGAATCCTGACATGCGGAATGTCATAGTTATAGTGTAAAACACTAATTATACGGCAACATTTTTATCATCTTGTTCAATTACAGTTAACGGATGCATTCATGGGATTATTAAGTAAAAAAAAGGATAAAGGCCTTGGGAAACACGGGGAACAGGCAGTTGAACCTGTGAGAGATGAGCCTTTTGTGCGCCCGAAACCCGAACCTCTGTTCGATAACCGTTCAGCCGGCAAAAGGAGAGATCCCTTACCGGCTCTGTCAAACACCTCGCCGCCGGCTCGGCCTGCGCCGAGGGCAGAGCCTTCACCGGTTAGAAAGATCACAGCGTCTGCGCCGGCCGCCCGGCCTGCGCCGAGGGCGGAACCGCCGCCTAAAAGGGTCGCGTCTGCACCGGCCGCTGCGCCGCAGCCTGAGAGAAAAACCGTACCCATTCCGAAATACAGCGGACCGGTTACCAGGCCTCCGGCGTCAAGCGCCGGAAACGCGAGCGACAAGAAAGAGGGAGTCGGAATAATATACGGCAACGTTGGAACATCAACGTTCAATTGCCGCGCCACCGCTTATATTGAGAAATCCGAGTACATAATGACCGAACATGAGGACTGCGGTCCTGTCCTCTGTCAGGTGGGAAGCCTGATAAGGAAGACGGATCTGTCTTTGGAGAAGACACTGGACATGAACGGGAGCACAAGCATCCAAGAGATCGTCAGTGCTCAGATCGACGTCGTCGGATACCGTGACGACAGAGGTCTGCTGCAGGTTCCCAGAACAACGTTCAGCGCCGGCAAACCGGTCTACAGGGCCAGTGACATGCTCATACAGAGTGTGCTCGGCCTGAAGATGAAGGAGAAGACCGGCGCATATATCGGATTGCTGCACGGGCACGGCGTCCCGGTGTATCTGGACATCAACGATCTGCTGCAGCGTCACGTATGTATTCTTGCAAAGACCGGAGGCGGTAAAAGTTACGTCTCCGGGGACATCATTGAAGAATTGATGAAGCACCGCGTCACATGTATGATCATAGACCCTCACGGCGAATATTCGGCGATGCGCGAGGTCGGAGTGAAAGGGGATCCGCGCTTCGGCGTTGTGCCGAGAGGTTATGCGGACCACATAAACGAATTCACCATATCGAAGAATCCGGACAGACATTCAAGGCCGCTCAGATTCACCCTCAAAACGCTTGAGGCGAGGGAAATACTTGAGCTTACCAGAACGAACGACATCCGTTCGCACCTGCCTCCGCTTAGAAAGGCGATAGACGCGCTGAGGGAAAGACAGGACGCCTATTCGGTCAGAGAGTTGATAGACGTGCTTTCCGGAGAAGAGGAGAACAGGAATCCCATGCTCATCACCGAATTGGAATATCTTGACGAGATCGGGATATTCGCAACGCGCGGAAACCGCGTTGACGAATTGGTGGAACAGGGAAAAACCACCATTGTCAATCTTAAAGGCGTGCCGCCGGACATACAGGAGCTTATCGTAAGAAGATTGGGGACTTTGATGTTCGAGATGCGGAAGATCGGTAATATTCCGCCCATGATGCTTATAATCGAGGAGGCGCACAACTATTGCCCTCAGCAGGGAACCGCGATATCATCGAGGGCGCTGGCAACCATTGCCTCCGAGGGAAGGAAATTCGGTCTCGGACTGATGGTAATAAGCCAGAGGCCGGCGAAGATAGACAAGAACGTTCTGAGTCAGTGCGGAACACAGATAATCCTTAAGGTCACGAACCCGAACGACGTCAAAGCGATAGCCGCATCCGTTGAAGGTCTGACGAACGGCATGACCGATGATATACAGACAATGCCCATCGGCATCGCCATGGTGGTCGGCGCCGGTATCGAGGCTCCGCTGCTCATAGACGTCAGGCCAAGAGAAAGCAGGCACGGCGGCACCGGCGTCAAGGTTCTGTCGGAGGACGATGAATGAACGTTATCACGGATGAGAAGATAGACCGTTATCTGAGCATCACCAAAGCGGCAACGGACAAATTGAGGATCGCTGCGCCGGAAAGATCGTTCGGCAGAAAGATGGCGGACGATTTCCTGAATATGGCAACGTCCTATTACAATGACGCCGTGCACTTCAGAGAAAAAGGAGATCTTGTGAATGCGTTCGCGTCCGTCAACTACGCTCACGGATGGATAGACTGCGGCTCACGGATCGGTCTGTTCGACGCAGGCGGAGACGACAGGCTGTTCACGCTTTACGAATGATCATCGGTCCTTCGCTGCCGGTCGAGCATTTTATCAGAAGCGCATCATCACCCAGAAGTTCACGCGTCCGTTCTTCGCTCGCGTCCGTGAAGATGCTGTTTCCGAGCATGCACATTGACGCCCTGTGTTCCTTTCTCAGCAATGATAAAGCGTTCTTTATCCTGTCCGTTTCCAATCCTATGGATCTCGAGAACTCTGATGATAATTCGTACAGCACCTTTTCCGACTGCGCGGCGGAATAGTCGCTGACGCATCGCATACCGGCCTTTGTTATCCTTTCCATCATTCCGGTATCGGACAGTATGTGTTTTGTGTTCATTTCCCTGCCGAGTACAGCGACCGTCAGTTTCATTGATATTCCTGTGTCAATGGTCCTGCCGAAAGGAGGGAGTCCTGCTTTCACTCTTATTGTCTGGCACCCTCCGATTATGCCCGCTACATCTCCGAGGCCGCCGCCGTTCTCCACTTCGGCGATGTGCGCCGCCTTGTACGCATCATGTTCTCCGATCCCGATGAGCGATGATACGCAGAGTCCTGACGCTATGGCCCCCGCGGCGCTTGTTCCCATTCCTTGGGATACGGGAAGATCATTCTCGATCACAATATCGAATCCCCTGCCGGGTGCAAGTCTCTTCACTGCGGAAGCGGATATCTTAGCATCGCATTCCTTCCCGTCCATTATCGTTCTGATCCTGTTGCCGATGCGTTCCTCAAGCGTTACCGTAACTCCTTTGTTCAGACGTATTCCCGCTCCGACGGATCCGGAGGTCATCATATTGTCTGTGATGACCGGCGCGAAGAAACATGTTATGTGGCCGGGGCAGAATGCTTTGATCATGGAAGTTCAGCACACATGTCCAATATGGAATCGGCCACGTTCGCCTTCGTTCCGGATATGTCCTTTGATTCATCCTTGGTCACCATTATAGCGCTGGACGATGTTTTTCCGGCAGCGTCTATGTCATTCGCAACGACCGCCGCAAGACCGTACGTCTCCATGCGCGACCTAGCCTTCCCGATCAGTGAATCGCGGTCAAGACCCGATTCCGCTTTGAATCCTATCACATTCTTGCACTTTTTGCGTATGGCGGGAAGTACTTTTGGAACAGGTTTCAATTCCAGCGTGATCGTTTCGTCACTGGATATCTTCCCTTTTTTCGTAACCGACGCGAAATCGGCGAGCGCCGCGGGAACGATGACCACACCGTGATCTATCTTTTTGACCATGCCCATTAGGTCGTCCACGGTCTCGAATCTTTCCGTTTTTATGTGCTCAGGTAACAAAACACTGCAGCCGCCCATCCACAGTTCAACTTCCGCTCCTCTCTCGAAGGCGCGTTCGGCTATGTGCACTGCCATAAGGCCGGTGGAGCGGTTCGTTATTATGCGCATTGAATCTATCGGTTCCTCGCTGCGGCCGCCTATCACAAGCACCTTTTTCCCTTTGAGATCGTTCTTTGACATCAGCTTGAACACCCAGGCGATCACTTCCTCTTTGGACACGACCTTCGCTCTCAGGTCGATTATGTGGGGTCCGAGGAACATCACTCCGTTGTCTTTCAGATATTCTATGTTCTTCTGCAGAGCGGGATTCCTGAACATGGAATCGTGCATCGCAGGCGCTATGACCATCGGTACTCCCGAACCCATTGCAACGGTCGCCATTGTTGTGACCGGCGTGTCGTCTATGCCCTGCGCGATCTTCGATATCGTGTTGGCGGTCGCCGGATATATCAGGAAGAGATCGGCAACGCTTCTGTCGCCCAATAGTGAAACATGTTCCGCCTGCGCCGTTATCTTTGTTATCGCTGCATTACCGGATGCGAATTCGAGCGACACGGGCGTTACCAATTCCTGTGCGTCGCCGGACATCACGGGTATCACCTTGGCGCCGTGTCTCACCAGTTCGCGTATGGTTGCAAAACATTCGGATGCGGCCACGCTGCCGGTTATTCCCATTATTATCGTCTTTCCTCTCAGCTTACTGCTCTTTGTGCAGAAGATCTCTTCCGAAGGATGCATGCCTCTTGTATTTCAGTACCCGTTCATTATCCTTGCGTTACCGCTTTTTGTATATGACCGATGACATCGCCGAATACCTTCTCTTTCGGCTTGGATGCGTCGATCACTATGAACCTTCTCTCTTTTGCGATCCTGAGATAATTCCCTCTCACTTCCTTCAAATATCCGAGACATTCGAATTTGCTTTTGGAACCTCTTGATTCAACGCGTTCTATGCTGATTTCCGGATCTATGTCGAAAAGGAATGTGATATCGGGTTCCGTGACGACCATATCATTAAGCGTCCTCAGCCATTCTGTGTCCACCTTGTTACCGTCAAGGGATGCGGCCTGGTACGCAAGCGTTGACGCATAGTATCTGTCGCAGAGTACTATATTTCCGTCGGCGATCCATTTTTTTATCCGGTGAGTGTGTTGCGCCCGGTCCGCAACGAAAAGCAATGCCTCCGCTTCCGCTGTAAGGTTTGTGACAGACCTTATCAGCATTCCTATCTCTCCGTCCGTGGGTTCGGCGGTTTTGATCACGTTCGCGTTATTCAGCGCCGAAGCAACGGACTCCATGCAGGATGACTTTCCGGAACCGTCTATCCCTTCGAAAACGATGAAGACGCCTTTTCCCATCTCATTGCCTCTTATTCCTCAGATATCTTGTGCTCAGTATCGCGTCCTTGGCGGCTTTGGTCTCATCCACTCTCGAAACGGATGTGTTGTACGGAGCGTTGATCACAAGTTCCGGGTCCTCTTTTGATATCTTTATCATCACTTCGGCGATCCGGTCAAGATCTTCCTTTGAACAGTCTTCGGTCGGTTCGAACATCATTGACTCGTCAACGAGCATCGGGAAGTATATTGTGGGCGGATGTATACCATAATCGATCAGCCTTTTCGCAATATCCATCGCCTTTACTCCGTTCTTTTTCTTCTGGCGGGATGCGCTTACGACGAACTCGTGTTTCTTCAGGTCGCCGTACGGTATCTCGTAATCCTCTTTCAGAAGTTCCTTCAGATAGTTTGAGTTGAGAACCGATCTGACGGTCGCGTCTTTAAGCCCTTCGGAGCCCATTCTGAGTATGTACGCATATCCTCTGAGGATCACGTTTATGTTGCCGTAGAACGACCTCATCTTGCCTATGCTCAGATTTCCGTTGTCCTTCAGCACATATTTGTCCTTAACTTTCTCTATGACGGGTGACGGAAGATACGGGATCAATCTTTTTTTGACCCCTACCGGCCCGGAACCCGGCCCTCCGCCGCCGTGCGGAGCTCCGAACGTTTTGTGAACGTTGAAATGAACAACATCGAATCCCATGTCCCCCGGCGTGGTTATGCCCATTATCGCATTGAGGTTCGCGCCGTCGTAATACATCAGCGCGCCTGCGTCGTTTACCAGTTTTGCGATCTCCTTTATGTTCTTATCGAATATACCCAAAGTGTTCGGGTTGGTGAGCATGAAAGCCGCCGTCCTCTTCGAAACGGCAGATCTCAGTGCATCGATGTCCACCGATCCGTCGGGTGCCGACGGTATCTCGATAACTTTGTATCCGGCCATTGCGGCGCTTGCGGGGTTGGTTCCGTGAGCGCTGTCCGGAAGTATGACCTCGTCTCTTTCCTCGCCGTTTTTCTCGTGATACGCTTTGATCATCAGTATCGCCGCGTGTTCGCCGTGCGCACCGGCGGCCGGCTGTAATGTGAAAGCATCCATCCCGGCGATCTTCGATAGTTTTTGTTCCATATCGTACATCATTTCCAGGGTTCCCTGTATGGTGCTCTGGTCCTGATACGGATGCACTTCCGTCGCCGATCCCAATGATGACAGGCGGTCCGCATATTTCGGATTGTATTTCATTGTGCATGATCCAAGCGGGTAAGGTCCGTTGTCAACGCCGAAGTTCATTGACGCCAATATCTTGTAATGACGCACGACCTCGCTCTCCGGGACGTTCGGTAAAGAAAGGGATTCCCTTTTCAGTTCATTCGGAACGTCCGTGTCCGGAACTTTCTTTGCGTCCGTATCTGTTATCAATTTTCTCTGTATCTTCGTCTGAGCATACATCAGAGCACCTCCTTCAGCGCATCCGCAAGTTTCTTGTGGTCCTCGTCGGAATGCATCTCCGTTGTCGTGATGAGCATGCAGTCGTCCATTCCCTTAACGTGGTCTTTCAGAGGTACGCCTCCCATTACTCCTTTTTTCAGAAGTTCGGAATTGACCTTTGACGCGTCCTTTGACAGCCGTATGACAAACTCGTTGAAATGAGTGTTATCGAACGCTATCTCAACGCCTCTCACTTTTGACAATAAACTCATCAGGCTCTTTGCACGCTCCATGTTCTTCTTTGCGATGTTGAACATACCGTCTGCGCCGAGTGTTGACACGTACACAACCGCCGCGACCGCGGCCAGTGCTCCGTTCGTGCATATGTTGGATGACGCCGCCGACCTCTTTATGTGCTGCTCCCTTGTCTGCAGTGTGAGACAGAACGCTCTTTTTCCGTCGGCGTCGACGGTCATGCCCGATATGCGTCCCGGGATCCTTCTTACATGTTCCTGACGGCATGCGAACATGCCGAGCAGCGGCGATCCGAGGCCCATTCTCGATCCGAGCGGCTGACCTTCGCCTATCGCTATGTCCGCTCTCATTTCTCCTGGAGATTTTACAATGCTCATGCACAGCGGATTCACACCGATCACCAGCAAAGTGTCGCCTATTACGGATCTTATTTTTGCCACATTCTTGTCAAGACAGCCGAACACGTTAGGCATTTCCGCGTAGATGCCGCACACATCCCCTTTGCCGACCGCCGCTTTGATCTCGTCCAAAACAAGCGAGCCGGTCTTCTTGTCAAACCCGTAACGCGATATGGTGATGCCCGTGCCTATCAAATAATTCCTCAGGACAGAATATCTTTCATTGCTGAGCGCTTCCGGAACGAGGAACACCTTTCCTTTCCTGGATACGCTGCCGCATATCTTTGCCGCCTCTCCAAGCGCTGTCGCGCAGTCGTACATTGAAGAGTTTGCGGCGTCCATTCCCGTGAGTTCGCACACCATGCTCTGGTATTCGAAGAGTGCCTGAAGCATGCCCTGGCTTACCTCCGCCTGATAAGGTGTGTAAGCCGTATAGAATTCCGACATGCCAGTTATGTGGTCGACCGTTGCCGGAACATAATGTCTGTAAGACCCCATGCCCATGAAGCACGGCATATCCGCGGCGGTAATGTTCTTCCCGAGCATCTGTGTTATTTTGTTCACCGTGTCCATCTCGGACATGCCGCATCCTATGTCAAGTTCCGCTCTCACGTCAGCCGGAACATCAGCGAACAACTCGTCCGCGGACGACATTCCCAATCGTTCCAACATGCTGTCTCGTTCCATGATGACCGTACATGCTGAGTTTATTTATTTATTTACGTCCTACCTTCCTTCTGACAGACTCAGTGGCGAGACGGCTGTAAAATGAGGGCAGGCTTTCAACATCGTTTATCTCGGAACCGCACAGGGAACGCAGCCTTGATCTCATCGATGTGTCGTACTTCACGCACAGCGACGACAATGCACGCTCCAGTTCTTCCGCGATCTGTTCCCCTTTGGGATCCCAGTCCGTCAGTATCACTGCGCTCCGGCGTTCATCGAAAAGTCTCTCGGCGACCTTCAGCGGCCCGCCTTCCGACTGGACCGTTCTCATTTCCGCGTTCACGCCCAGCAGAACAACCGCCATCTTGTCTTTCATGCCCTCCACCAAAAGAACGCTTTCGCCGCACATCTCGGTGAGTTCATCGAGTATGACGTTCAGTCTCTCCAGGCGTTCTTCGTTGTTCATATCCTTTCCTCCGAAGATGATGTTTCATATTTCAGCGTGCCCGTTCTTCGGTCGGACGAAAAACGGCCATGTTCGATTCAGCGCCTTCCGCGGCTGGCAACGGAACACTGCGCTCATGTATCCGTATGTCTGAGCGCGTTTATAGATTGTTTTCGGGCCTTCGCTGCGGTGGCAACGCTCATATACGTACATTCGGTTTGCCTTTATGATGCCGGAAACCGATCCGATGACCTTCGAGGATCTGTCTGCCGCATACCGCATTGAGATCAAATCACAGGCGCTGGGCGATGTCAGAAAGGACCTGTACTCTGCACTCATGCGGCTGCGGGACAGGATACAAAAGGACTACGAGACGGAGTTCTCCAGGGATCCCGATTCAATAATGTGCGAAGGCATGAACGAACGCCGGAAGAAGGTGATCTCGCTTTCGCAGAAGGTGATCGATCTGCGGATGGAGAAGATAGTCATGATGGCGCTGCGGACATCCATGGGCGCCGAGAACGTACTGGACAGACTGACGCAGGAAGAACGCACATATTACGATAACATCGTGTCCGAGTCCGGAAGGCATCGAACTCTGGTGTTCAAAGACAAAACGAAGAAGAACTACGTGATACCTGATGTTTCCGCCGGAAAGGAGGAAAAGGAAGCTAATGTCCAAACGGAGACCCCTGTTCCGAATAAAGTTCCGATTGTTATATCCGAGGATGATACGAACACTGAACACCGTGACGACGCTGCGGAACCTATTCGCAAAGAACCCGAGGGAACGAAGGATGACCTGATTGTAATAAGGATCCTTGAAGATCTTCCGAAGATCGCCGGACCGGATTGCGATTACGATCTTAAGAAAGAGGACATCGTTAGAATGCCGGCGGCGTTGGCGAACGTTTTGATAAAACATGAGAAGGCTGCGCCGCTGAGCGTCACACCCTGATTATCCTTGTGTCCCCTTTGAACTCCAGGCAGTCTATCTTTGAGCGCCGTATCCCCGTTATCTCGGCAACCGTTTCGCGAGCGGTGTCCGGAGTGTTGTTGTTCCTGCTTATGTGCGCCAGGAATACCTTTCTTTTAGCGTTCATGGTCCTGCTGAGCGATTCGGCGCAATCCACGTTTGACAGATGTCCTATGTCGCTTCCCACGAGTCTTTTGAGCATCGGCGGGTACGGACCGGTGGCAAGCATATGTTTATCATAATTGGATTCCAGAATGACAAGGTCGGAGTTCTGTAACTCACTTTCCACTTCGCACGTCATCTTACCGGTGTCGGTGGCTATCAGCACTTTCTTTCCGTATACGGATATCAGAAATGCGTTAGGCTCCGATGCATTGTGTGATGTCGGCAGCGGAGTGATGTCCATCGGACCGGATGTGAATGTTTCCAGTGTTGTTATCTTTGAATATTCCACTCTGCCGAGGCTGCATGACGCGAACGTTCTCTCATTGCATTGCACCGGAACATCAAGCTTCCTTGCCATTATCCCCGCTCCGGAGACGTGGTCGCTGTGCTCATGCGTCAGAAGGATGCTTTTTATCAGAGAGGCATCCAGACCGTTCAGTTCCATCAGTTTGGTTATCTTTTTACCGCTGAGTCCGGCATCCACCATGACCGCATGGTCGTCGCAGACGACAACGGTGCAATTACCGTCGCTCCCGCTGGCAAGGACGTGTACCTCGATCTGCATTGAGGGATCATCTCTTTTTCTTGTATATCGAGAAGATTATGTCCCCTCTGGATATTATCCCGACGAGAACTCCTTTCTCAAGTACCGGAACGCGGTTGACCGTAAAACCTATCATCTCCTTTACGACGTCAACGATAAGCGAATCCGGCGTCGTTGTGAGAACGGTCTTCGTCATTATTTCCTTTACAAGCGTTTTAGATATAGCATCACTCACTTTTTTCAGGCTCTCGTCGCCGGTAACATCGTCCATTGGCGATTCGAGTATGTGCAGCGAGGGATTGTCAACGCTCAGCTGACCCTGATATTTCATAAGTAACTCAAGTATATCCGTTTCGCTTAATATTCCGATAAGACGTCTGTCATCGTCCACTACCGGGGCGCCGGAGACATTGTGCAATGCGAACAGAACGGTCGCCTGTTTTATCGTGTCTGTTTCCTTTAATGTTATCACCTGTGTCGTCATTATGTCCCTGACGTGAAGTTTGACCATAGCGTACACATGGCCTATCGGATATTTGATTTGATTGCCTGTTTCGGTAATGTTGGCAATAAATGTGCATGCGCGAAGTTTTATTAACGAAAAGAGGCTTGACGCAAAAAGACGGGTCTGTAGCTCAGCTAGGTAGAGCGATCGGCTCTTAACCGATCGGCCAAGGGTTCGAATCCCTTCAGACCCGCTATCCAGAACAGCTGTGGACTCTCCTTCGGTTGAAAAGATTGCTGGTTCGGCGGGTGATGAATATGGAAAAGTTTGCGTATGTGATGTTGATAGAGAAAGGCAAGACATTTGACCAGATAGACGAAGCGATGATCATTGAACACGTTGATCGCATAAGAGAACTGGACGATGAGGGCAGATTGGTGCTGTGCGGACCGGTGGATGGTTATCCGGGCATATCGGGGATGATCGTCTTCAGGGCCGAAAGTTATGAGGAAGCGGAAGCGATCTGCAGGCTAGAACCGTTCTTCATCAAGGGCTATGCGACGTATAAGCTCTTCAGTCTGCGAGTCAGCAACAGGGAAAACAATTATCTGCTGTGACGGGAGACCGTCACACTGTCGAGATCGTTCGTTCCCTCGGGCTGTTCCTTAATGAGATTTGTCTGATTACCAATATGGGAACGGCATGAGAGCGTCTCACATACCATCCGTACATGTCCGTCCGGGAACGATGCCTTCAAATCCGCTATGCTCGGATCGCTAAAAAAATCAGATGCTCCGTTTTTCTGTTTTTGATTGGAATTCTTCCATTTGATATTC
Organism: Candidatus Methanomicula labiotermitis; assembly: GCA_009780575.1. Lineage (GTDB taxonomy): Archaea > Thermoplasmatota > Thermoplasmata > Methanomassiliicoccales > Methanomethylophilaceae > Methanomicula > Methanomicula labiotermitis. The sequence continues at coordinate 4,689 of WQZU01000003.1, read as the reverse complement.
ATCTGAACCACATGCTGTTCTTTTCAATCACGAATCGGATTCTTTCTTCAGGCGAATTATGTAAATCGCATACTCTGTTGTGATTCTCCAATGTGTGCTCATACATCTCCAAATGCTTTTTACATCTGGCAGGGTCCTTTGGCAGAATATGTATGTATCTTTCAATGGTCTTAACGAGAGATATCTTGTGCATCTATTCGATCTCAGAACATTTTTCTTTGATATTCATTAATGCTTTATCGTTTATCGCAATACATGCTACGCAAACATTTACAAGTCCGCCGAGTTTTGATAAAACCGACAGAGTGCTTTCTCCCGTTTTGATTGAATCGTCAAAAACGAGGATGTGTTTACCGCTCAGAGCCGAGGGCGTGATTTTTTCAAGGTCGTAGTTCGTGTAATGTTCTATCCTCAGATCAGATGTATTTAGGATATCATCAATGATCCAAGAGCCCTTACGCATTGTTGAGATTATCAAATTGGTTTCCCTTTTCGTTATAGTGTCTATAAGGAATTTGCGTATTTCTGCGGATGCGAGCGTAACGGCCGCAGGAGGTTCCATGAATTCTATCGATGGAACTGAGTTTCTATATTTTGACGATAATTTTCTCATCTGTGGCCTCTTCTGAGGAGTATAAGCTATTGTCGTGTTATTTAAAACGTTCGTGAAACTTAGTAGATCCATATTTTTCATTTTCGATGAGCACGTAAACGCGGATGATCATTATAAAATATAATGCACATTAATTTTAAACAATCATAATATATTATACAATAGTATGTTAATAGTAATAATCTATTTAAGTTGAAAAGACATAACTAAATATAATGAGTGATTCCACTCGTTAATCGGTGGAGTTTACGCAGTAGCATCGTAATATTCACAGAGGGTTGGGAATTGAAATGGTACGAAAAGAACAGGTACTTTCAAACGATTTCCTGGTATGCACTAAAATATATGAATTCGGAAAGAGCGGTGAAGACGTATGGTTCAGTAAACTGGTGAAATCCATGAATGGGAGTCCGTCTCAGTCTACAATATCCAAATCCATCGATCGACTGTTCGACAGAGGAATGATCGATGGCGAGTGGAAAAAAGTTGAAGGTCGCTGGACCCGGACTTTCAAGATTACAGGCGAGTTCGAAGGTTTCGTCCAAGGATTGTACGAAGTGACCGAAGAATGCGAGTAGTAATCTAAACTTCTTATTACATTTCAATCCAAGAATAGAAAGTGATAAAGATCCTATTTTAATTTTGAGACAGAGTGTACACAGCATATTCTTTCGTTGCAAAGTGTTCATTCTCGACACTCATTCCGTATCCTTTGTCTTCGGCGCGGTTCGAAATGAGCGTATTCTTTATCTTCTCGAACCTCTTCGCCCCCATCAGTGAAAGTAGCCTTCAAGACAGGGGAATGATAAATTGAGCAAGATCAGATTGCAAAACGGTGAAGAGTTGCCGCTTGAGATGCACAAAGTCAAAATCGTACAGAAATTGGAATTGAAGTCGGTGGATCAAAGGCTTCGGGCGATCGAAGAAGCGGGCAACAATACCTTTCTGCTGAAGAACCGCGATGTGTTCCTGGACATGCTGACGGACAGCGGCGTCAACGCAATGAGCAACCTCCAGCAGGCTGCTATGCTGACGGCTGATGACTGCTATGCGGGCAGCGAGAGTTTTTACAGACTTGAGGCGGAACTCAAGAAGGTTTTCAAGAAAAAGTACTTTCTGCCCGCACACCAGGGCAGAGCGTGTGAACATCTTTTATCACGGGTCCTTGTGAAAGAAGGGGACATCATTCCGATGAATTATCACTTCACTACAACGAAAGCGCATATCCGCTTACGAGGAGGAGATATTTTGGAAATTCCGGTTGATGAAGCGCTCAAACCGGAATCGGATTGTCTTTTCAAAGGGAACATAGACATCGTGAAACTGAAGAAAGCGTTCGAAGAGTTCGGAAAGAGGATACCTTTTGTACGGCTTGAAGCGGGAACAAACCTTATCGGCGGTCAGCCGATATCGATTCAGAACATAAAGGAGACTCACGCTCTGTGCAAAAAATACGGAGTTCCGCTTATGCTTGACACGAGTCTGCTTCAGGATAATCTTTACTTCATGAAGATGCGTGAGGAAAGCTGCAAGGACAAGGCGATAATCGACATCTGTAACGAAGTGGCTGCCAACGTTGACATAATCTACTTTTCGGCACGGAAGTTCGGGTGCGCCAAAGGCGGAGGGATGTGTCTTGACGATGACAGGATCTTTGAACAGCTTCGGGAACTTGTTCCTCTGTTCGAAGGTTTCCTTACCTACGGCGGTATGAGTGACAAGGAGATGGAAGCGATCGCGGTCGGCATAAGGGAAGTTTCTGATTTCGATGTGATCTCGCAAGGTCCGCAATTTATCAAGTATATGGTCGAAGAACTGAGAAAGGAGGGTGTGCCCGTTGTGACGCCCCCGGGCGGCCTGGGCTGCCACGTGGACGCAAAGGCGTTCCTGTCTCACCTGAAGGATGAGGATTTCCAGGCGGCGAGTCTGTCCTCCGCATTGTACATCGTGTCAGGCATCAGAGGAATGGAACGCGGTACTATGGCAGAGGAACGGAATCCCGACGGTACGGAGTGTTATGCAGCAATAGAGCTGCTAAGACTGGCGTTGCCGAGACGGGTCTTCACAATGAGCCAGATCAAATATGCAATTGACCGGATAACCTGGCTGTACAAAAACAGGGAACTGGTCGGCGGCCTCAGATGGAAAGAAGAGCCGAGGATACTGCGCTTCTTCTTCGGTAAGCTGGAACCGGTCGATGACTGGCAGAAAAAGCTTGCCGAGAAGTTCAAGAAGGATTTCCCGTATGGTTTCTGAGCCGTCCGCGGCCAAACCCTTTTCCCTATGCATATTTCATCTTTTATCGATCTCATTTCTTATTTTGGCCAGGTTTCACTCCTATTTGACCGATATATTGCATATGTGTATGGCCATGTCTCAATGAAATAATATGTCCCGAATGTTTTTTAATTCGGTTTACTATGCAGACCTGGGAACATGACACGTTACCTGTGCGGAATGAAGTATGACTGAAAGAAAGGAAACAGACAGCGGCGGCGTCCGGATATCATATCTCAAAGAATACCGAGACAGCGGGATACCGATAATATTGCTGCACGGGAACGGCGAGGACAGTTCTCTTTATTCCGATCTCATCGGTATGCTGTCGGATGACGGCTTTTCCGTTTACGTTATGGATTCAAGAGGGCACGGAATGTCCGGCAAGGTCGACAGATTACGATACGGGGACATGGCGGACGATGTTATGCACCTTATACGTCATGAACGATTGGAAAGACCGATCCTCTTCGGATTCTCCGACGGCGGGATAACCGGACTTCTGCTGGCAATTAAGTATCCGGACGCATTGGGCCGTCTGATCGTTGCCGGGATCAACCTCTCTTCCGATGGAATAGTGCTTTGGGCGAGACTGCTTCTTCGTTTGATCTTTCTGTTCACCCGCTCTGATAAACTGCGGCTTATGCTCACGCAGCCCGATATCAGAGCGGAGCAGTTACGCACCATAGACGTTCCGACCGTCGTCCTGTATGCGGAAAAGGATGTGGTCAAGTTACTGCATTCGGAAACGGTTGCCGAAAACGTGAGAAACGGAGAACTGATACGGCTGGAAGGTCATACGCATGACAGTTACGTCAGGGACAATACTAAACTGTACGAGCTGCTCGCTGATCACATTAGAGAAGAATGATGCACCCGGGCGTTAATCGTAATCAGATCGATCATGGTTTGATTATCACCGCAGTTCCGCCGATGTCACTGAGCGGGAAGTGTCTGATACTGTTCTCCGTGCAAAACTTCCTTACGGCCTCTTTTGCGCCTTTGTATCCGCTGTTGTTGTAGTCGTGCACGAAGATCACGCCTCCGCTTACCATGTTCCTGTAAAAAAACGAAAGCCCGTTGTAGATCGGTTCATACAGATCCGTATCTATACTCACGAACACGAATTTTTCGTCCAGATCCTTTGCGGTCTCCGGAAAATATCCTTTTTTTATTATGCAGTTCTCCGGGTGCTTCATTTTTGAAATTACCATCTCTATGTTCGTTTCTGAAAAATCTTGATCTCCTTTAGAAAACCCTTTCTCTTTTTCAGTTGTTATATCTCTTTCATCAAACCCTTCGAACGTATCGAACAGGTACAGTTTTCGATCGGGGAACGCTTCATTGATGAGTTTTGCAAAATCGCCCTGATATACACCGAGTTCTGCAACCGCTCCGGCTCCTTCCGGATTGTTGTATATCTCATCGGCAACGAGTTCTAAAGAGGAAACTCTCACATAGTCTCCTGTTCTCGACAAAAACGGTTTCCTTTCCCTCCCGATATACTTCATTTTCGTGACCAAAGCAAAAGATCCGGGCAAAAGATTCGGCAAAATCTTAGATATTATTTTCTCCAGTTTACCCATCTTTCTCACTTACCGATTTGTTATGTAATGCTACGGTCGGTATGGAGTATTGTATTTTACATATATACAAATCGCTTTCCGTTCAGAAAGTCCTATCTTCGACACCCTTGAGAAAAATATGAGTTTTTCCAAAGAATAAGCGATCAGCGAGGGGTAATTCGGTCTTGTTTTGATATTCCCGAGTTTGTTGATGCGTCATTTGCATAGCATACG
>WQZU01000002.1 GCA_009780575.1 Candidatus Methanomicula labiotermitis | reverse complement strand
TTGATCGCGCCGTTGCGCAACGGACTGATGGCTTCCAGCGGAACGTCTTTTGCGATACGTTTGCCGCGGTCGTCATACAGGTCAATTACGTCCTTGTATTTTGGCATTTGATACCTCCGTCCTTATAATCTATCTCGGAACGGGCGGACCCGTCCCAATTCCCTTGCAAATTCCCGTATCGCATGTTTGCATATAATGATAGTGTGTGTTTTGAAAAAATGTGAAAATGTTACATCCAATCGTGCATTTGTCTTATATAAATGAAGCGTCCAATACCAAAAACGCCGTCATCGCTGATCTTTTTCCCACGCTCCGCAGAGCCTCGGTCCCTCGCGTTCCGGGTCCATTGTCGACACCTCCAAACCGGGGATTATCATCCTTACCGACGGTACTCCCACCTCCGGTCTTGTTATGTCCGCAACGATAACTTTATCGAAATTACATTGTATCAAACGGTCGAAAACCACTTCGATATCGTCAAGCACATACTGCGTATCCAATCTCTTCATGTCCGATAAACGGACAGTTCTACTTGATTTTGAGTACCATACCCTGTTCGCCCGCTTGACGTTCTCGTAGCCCAATTCCTGACTTATGCGCTGCATTTTAACGTTGATCTTTGAACCGTGTTTGTGCGTGGTCCTTGACTGTGCGACCTCCGTCAGAGCGCGGATCGCGGCTATCTCCGGGTTCAGGTGGGTTCCGACACCTATGTTAAGCAGTTCCGGATCCTTTGTTGAAACATCGTCGGCCGCCGCCCCTATCGTCGGGATGCCGATATCGCTTGTCAGATCTTTTAGATAAATCTCAACGCCGTTGTCATTGAACTTTTTCATCAGCTCCGAACATAAGGATCCTTCTTCAAGTATGACATCGGCGTTTGCTTTCTCCCTGTATTCGCATATCGACCATGCGTCCCTTTCTATCAGTTCGAGCATCCCGTGCAGTATCGCTTCCTCCATTGTATTGCCTGCCGCGATCCCGTTCGTATGGAATCTGATAAGCTGAAGGTCGCCTTCCGCCGTATAAGGATGATACACTGCGCAGGCGGGCACCCATATCTCCTCGCCTCTGAACAATTCGTACGCACGGCACCACGCTATCACATCGTTCTTGTAATAGTTCATGGTGCGGTGCGGAAGTATCATCTCCGCAGGATCAAGCGTCAGACCTGTTTTCATAGCCTCATCAAATGTCCCGTAGACTATCTCGTCGGTGTCGCGGAGTTCGGCGCTGTATCTCTCTATGGCTTCCATGACCGCCGACGCTTTCGCCTGTTCCGGCGTCGGACCTTTACCGTTGTAGAATTTAGTCTTACCGTGTGCCGTCTTCGGCCTTGCCACCGAGAATACCGGGATCCCGATGTTATCTCTTGGGGTTATATCCTCAAGCGGTTCAAGGCCCGCCGCCGGCATCAGCGGCAATACTCTTTTCAGCGTTTCGGACGGCATCATCGTCCTGATACCGGTATCCGCCGAAACCTTTGGACAGCGCTGCAGTTGCATATGATCACCTGTTCTCCGAATACATTTTAAGGTCTGCGTTCTCGTCGATCACCAGACGTTCAACGAGGATATCGACCTCAACGTTCTTTATGCTCAGATTCTTCAATATCCGGGATTGTATCATTTCGTAAAGATCGTCAACGCTCTTTGTGTACACTTCGCACACCAGATGATGATCCCCGAACGCTTTGTATATGTATCGTATCTCCTCGTATTTGCGAAGGTCGTCTATCACATTGGACACTGACGAGCCCACCACTTGTAAACTGAGAAACGATTTCAGAACGTCAAGTTTCGACGGATCGATCTCCAGCGAATGGTTTGTTATCACCTTGTCCTCTTCGAGCTTGGCGATCCTTCTGCTGACCGTAGCTTTGGATATGCCGAGCACATCGCCTATCTTTCCCATCGATGTCCTTGAATCTTTTCTAAGCATCTCAAGGATGTCCAAATCCTTTGAGTCCATCTCCTCCGCCATGTCGCAAACCTGCGTGAGTATATATTCGCCGATATAAAATAAAGCGGAAGACGAAGTCCGGAAAACACATGTTTTTCCGTATGTCATCCCGTTCTGTTCGCCTTCGGCATCACATCCTCCGCGTACCTTTCAAGCGTCTTCTCCATCCCATATATCGCCTTTCCGGGAATTCCTAGGATCACTTCGTCTGTCTTCAGATCCGTTCTTTTCCTGCATCCCATACATCCCAGCGAAATGTTCGGTCCGCAGGTCATCAAAGGTGTTGCCGTCGCATCGACGCATGCCGCCTGGAAAGGTGCGGTCGTGTAATGGGTGCGTCCGCCTTTCTCCGATGTGAAAAGCGGCGCGAACCAATAGATGCGTTCCGGTATGTCTGTGAATATGACAACATCGGGTTCAAAATCCGCGTCCTTCAGCGGACATACGACCGTTCCTTTCGTTCTGAAGGATACGGATGCGCCTTCGTCTATCATCTTTTTGGTTGCGTCCAGTGTCTCGTATATTCCCATCATGAAATGGAACTCCCCGGACGCCACCTTTTCCGGCCTTGGCATCATTCCGAGAGATGACGCTCCGACATTGCACACATGTGCGCTCAGGGGCATCATGAATGCGTTACCGTGCCTCGCCTGCATCACCGCCTGGCAGTAACTCATCTGCTTCTCCGGTATCGGGTATCCCGCAGGGAATTCCTCTCCCTCTTTAACAAGTTTCACCGCCACCGGTTCGTGTCTCAGCATAAGTATCTCTTTGAATTTCTTTGAGATCTTTCCGTTCTTTTCAAGGAAAGCGGTCATATATGCCGTAACAGCGGCGCATCAGAAATATTTTGTGCATCGACCGTCCGTGTGAGACTCCTGCCGCTTCCCGGTGCTGACGGACGGTGTTTGAATCTCTCATAGACTTACTTTAAGGTCTGTGAATTTGAACACCTTTTCCGGGCAGTTCATTTCGCACGCTTTGCATGCGGTTCCCAAACATAGATCTGAACGCACGCATATTTCTTTTGTTTTACTAACCGTGAGCGCCTTTTCCGGGCAGCCTTTCTCACATTTCCTGCATCCTGTGCAGCCGCTGAAGTTTGCGTGCATCTTCATCCCCACATTCTCCAGGGAATAGTAACCCTTTCCTATGTCCGGTATGTCTGATTTCACCACTCTGACGACCTTGGACGGAATTTTTATCTCGGGTAATGACGGTATTCCGCTCATCTGTATCATTTCGTTGTACATCTCCATCGGCATCCCCTCGGTCCAGTACGCCAGCTCGAGAATGTACATGTCCTCGAATATCGGATTGCCTGCGAACATTATGTGATTCGATGATATTGAGTTGGCAACATCCTGCATGCGGTCCAGCATCTTGTCGTCCCTCAGAAGATCCAGCGCCATCATGAGCGACGTGTTCCCCAATTGATACACCTCGTCGAGCCGTCTCGGTATCATTCCGCATATCTGCGCCTTTATAGGATCGACGTACGTTCCGGACGCGCCGGCCATATACATCACTTTTATTTCCTCATCGTCGATTCCCACTTCCCGCACCAGCGTCCTGTGGCCGGCCCTTATGGCGCCCATTGCCTTTCCTGCCTCCTGAACATCCTTTTCGGAGAACCAGACGCCGTCCATGAGATGCACTTTCTTATCGCCGGTGTCTATATGCGGTAAACTTATAACCCCTGATTTCAGCCCCATTGCCATTGATGATACGACGCCCGTTCCCGTTATTCCTTTCGCCTTGTAGTCCAGTATACGTATCTCCTTGCCTGTTGCCGGATCCACTTTGGCCGCGACCACGGGCATCAGTGTATCGTTGAGTACCATATTATCCCAAAGACGGCCGTCATCGGATATGTTCACGTCGGATATTGCTCCGGGAGACGCCAGGACACCGTACTTTATCGATTGGCCCTCCATTGCCGGACCCGCGGCGGCGCTTCCCGAATAGAGTTCACCGTCGTGATATAATCCCATTTCCGCATTCGTGCCGTAATCGGTCACCATGCACACTTCCTTTTTATCGAGCATGCCGGACCTCATTATCATTGCCAGCGCATCCGCGCCTATCTCGTGCCTTATCGCCGGCGGTATCAGAACCTCTGCTTCGGAGTCTATTGAAAGAACGCCGATGTCCCCGGCCTTTCTGGTATGGGCCTTCCTGCTAGGCCTCACAACGCCTAAGCTTTTCAGTCTGTTCTCTCCCGCGAATGCCAGATCTCGAACTTCAATGTTCTCGAACAGCGATAACTGAATGGGATTGCCGCAGATTGATATCTTTTTTATATTTGCAACATTGTCACATCCGTGTAAACGTATCAGGTCATCGATCGTTTTCATTATTATCCTGTGTCCGATCTCGGAGCCGGACGTCATCCAGAAGTGCAGATGATCCATGATGTTCGCGCCGGGCAGAGGATGTCTCACCGTGACCGCCGTGGATAATATCTTCCCGTCTTTATCCAGATCCGCCAGATGGGATCTGAAACCGCTGGTGCCCAGATCCAACGCAATTCCGTATGACGCCATATGTTATACCTTCTGAATACACAACATTCTTTGACGATATAACACTTATCAGAAGCAAAAGATAAGAAATATCGGGTAAAAGGTTTGATAAGTGCGCGTTCAGTTGTCTTTGACAGCTTTGACGAGCGCTTTGAGGTTGTCGTTCGAGATTAGCGCAGAGAGGCCGCATCCCGGTGAAACGACATCGAATCCCGCTTCCTTGACGATCTTTCCGTGCTTGTAACAGTCCTCCGGAGTTCCCTGGAGCAGCGGGTTGACGACACCGACGTTACCTACGACGAATGCTCTCTTGTTGACCAGCCTGACGCCTTCTTTCGGGTCCACTTTCTCTTCGATCGAGAGACCGGACACGCCCGTTCCGACCATGTGATCGATAAGCGGTGTGGTGTTACCGCATATGTGCAGTACCGAGAACGCATCTTTGACACTTGCGAGACACTCTTTCAGGTAGCTTCCCGCGTAATCATCGAACATGTCGGGCGACAGCAGATCTGTGGACGCCGAAGGTTCCGACATCTGTATGACGTCCGCACCGGCATCCGAAAGGGCCTGTGTGTATGCTTTGCACAGAGGGTTTACCGCCTTTATCCATTTTGTAACCTCATCCGGAGCCATCATTATTCCGAAAACAAGGTTCTCGGTGCTTACGAGGTGACCCGCGAGTGTGAACGGTCCGGTGTTGCCTGCTACGACGACGTAGTCTTTCCCATGCGATTCCTTCAGAAGTTTGATACCTTCGAGGACCGCCGCGGGCCTTCCGCTTTTCAGGAATTCTTCCGGGCTCATCAGGTTCGGTTCGTCGTATTCGCCCATCATCGGGTCAAATTTGAACGGATGCGTCTTCAGCATCGGGGTCCTGTCCTGTTTTCCGGGGTCGACCATGCAACCCAATCTCTCCGCTTCCGCCGTAAGGCAGAAAGGGGCTCTGACCGCTTCAAAGCCGAGAACATCCGCCTGGCCTGCGCCAAGCTTCGCCATTGCTTTCGGGTTCGAATGCGCTTCCGGCCAGAAGACGTTGAGCGCCTCCATCTGACCGATTGTTGCGCTCTGTGTGAAAACTGCTACCGGAGGTCTGTCGACCTTCTCTTTCCTCATTGCTGCGAGTACTCTTTCTCTTGGAGTCATTGACATGATTCTATCTCCCGGAAAGAGCAAATGAAATCAACTTATTTATATTGACCGCAACCTTCGTCAGTATGCTCGGTTTACACGGCCATGCGCACGGACGCGTGATCAGAGCGTCCTCGGGTCTCCCGTTACCCTGACCGTGACCTCTGCAAAGTTTATACTCCTTGCCAGCACTTCCTCGTCCCAGTGACCGTACGCTCCTTCCGTGGAAAAATGGGTCTTCTGTCTGCTCACCGCTTTTATGTTCGTGGCCCCGGATCTCCTTACTTTTTCCGTCAGATATGTGGTCAGGCTGCGGGCGGCCGCGGAGACGGCGGAATCGAACCTGTCGTAATACACAACTCCCATGAAAGGAACGGACGCCGAGAACCTGTAGTCCAGCGTCGGCGCCACCGTTGCCGTCAATGATTCCGACACCTTGCTTGTTACAGCCCCGACGGCGTTGCATACATCGAAATTCTCCGGGAAGACGACCTCCGTTCCGAATCTTTTCCCGATGTCAGACATCAGCGCTTCCGCAGGCGCACCGACCCCGATTATCGGGCATTTGAGCTTAAGCGCCATATCGAAGATCTTATCCTTCTTCAATGAGAATGATTTTCTCATCAGTTTTGCCGAGCCTTCATCGTTCCAGTCCCGCATCTCATCGTCCAGCATCTTCGTCATGAGTGCTTCCGAGATCTTCATTTTGATCTCTTCGAACATTATCATGGCCGCCTGCTTCGTCGTCATGCCAAGTTTTTCCGATATCGCGTGGACTCCCGCCTCCGCGCCCTTCGGGTCGCCCAGTTCAAATTTTTTCAAGTATATCATAACATCCGTCGGCGTCAGTTCCGACGCTTCCAGGATGCCTTTTTTTGTTAAGGACGCGAGTTCATCGGACACCGTCCAGAGACCGCTTGTCGAATCGCGTATCTCCAGTGACGTCATCGGTCCCTTTCCTTTCATCCCGTCATAAACCCTTTTCTCCCTTTCCGTCATCACGGATGTGCCCTCATCATCGCATGCCACATAGTAATCGGTGAGGTCGTTGAACATTATTCTTTCGGTAACATGCGGATACCTTTGCACAAGCGTCGCCAGCGGAGTGACGCGGTCCGGGCCTATCGTGAATTTTGAATTATGAAGCGTGATCCTTGAATCCCCTCCGAGCGCGACCGTGTACATGTCCACCGCTTTCACGCGCGTCCTCCATTTGCCGACGTTTGCGCCTTCCTCCTGTATCATCGGAAATCCTTCGTCCATTATCGCTATGTCCGTGGATGTTCCGCCGATGTCGATGATCGCGCAGTTCTCGATCCCCGACAGCGCTGTTCCTCCGACGGAGCTCGCGGCCGGTCCCGAAAGGATCGTTTCCACCGGATACATCTTCGCCTGGTCCAGATCCATGACCGAACCGTCGCCTTTGTACGCCATGATCGGCGCCGTTATCCCTTTGGATGTGAACGTTTTCCTTACGTCGTCGAAGAATTTGCTGACCACGGGGATCAGTCTTGCATTGAGGACCGTGGTCTCCGTTCTGATGTCTATGCCCAGTGTTGCCGACAGTTCATGACCGGCAACCGTCGGAAGGCCAGTCATCTCCGCGGCGATCTCTTTTACCCTTACTTCCTGCGATATGTTCATCGTTGAGAAAAGACCCGATATCGCTATCGCGTTCACTCCTTTACTGACGGTCTTTACCGCTTTGCGGACTTCTTTCTCATCAAGCTGCTCTGCCGGGCGCCCTCTGCTGTCGAATCCGCCTTTGATGAACACCTGGTGCTTCTCGCCGAAACTCACCGGTTCCATCGGATCCCATCCTATGAGGATGAGGCCGACCTCTCCTCCCGCTCCTTCCAGGATCGAATTCGTTGCCAGCGTTGTTGATATTCCCACCAATGAGATGTCCTCCGGTTTTATATCACACGATTCGAACACCGAATCAACGGATGTGTGCAGTCCTTTCGAAAGATCATGATGCGTTGTCGGCGATTTTCTTTTGGCGATTACCGAATTGTCGTCGATGTCTATTATAACCGCATCCGTGAACGTTCCTCCGGTGTCTATTCCGAGTCCGTATCTGGCGACGGATATCTCGTCCTTCATCGATTCTTCCGGTCGGTCCGGTTCCACGAGACCGATCCCCTGAACCAATTTTCCCAGATAGCCGCTGACCTTCTCCCGCTTTTTGAGCTCTGAATTGTATCTCGTTGTCTGATAATACACGTAATAGGAGTTACCGGACTTCTTCACATCGAAACATTTTCTTCCTTTTGCTTTCTCGCCGGTGATCCATTCCAGCACCCATGCGTCGAATTCGGACCTTTGCGCCATGGTGCCAATATACCGTATAAATTATTTAAACAGTATACCGTATAACTTTTGATCGTCTGAACCGCGGTTTCGGTGAAAAATAAGAAATGATACAGTAGCATCCGCATCCGTAAAATAAAGGGGTTATTGTAAAAGGTTTGGTTGTTGTCGTTTACAGGAATTTCTGTGCGACTTTCGTTGCTTCAACGGCGTCGTATGACCATCCGTCCGCACCGATCTGTGTTGCGAACTCCTGTGATGTCGCGCCGCCGCCGATCATGAGCTTCGTCTTGGCGGTCATGCCCTCTTCCTTGAGGATCTTCACTGTCTCTTTCATTCCCTCAAGCGTCGGGGTCATAAGCGTTGATTCCGCTATGATCTGCGCCTTCTCGGATTTCGCTTTTGCGATTATGTCCTTTATCGGTACGTCCTTGCCCATGTCTATGACGTTAAGGCCGAGACCGGTGAGCATTGCTTTCACGATGTTCTTTCCGATGTCGTGGACATCGCCCTCGACCACTGCGAGAACGACCGTTCCTTTCGCTCCGCCCTTTCCTTTCAGGAGAGGCAGAACGAGGTTAAGACCCTGATAAAGTGTGTTCGCCGACAGAAGAACCTGCGGCAGGAAGTACTGCTTCGCCGCGTACTTTTCACCAACTATCGCCATTGCCTTTGAAAGCCCTTCGAAGATTATGATCTGCGGTTCTACACCTGCATCAAGGCACTTCTGTGCTGCATCCTTTGCTTCTTTGATTTTCCCGTTGACAACTATGTCTATAAGTGCGTCCATTTCTGCGCTCATAATGATTTCCTCCATCTGTAATTGAAACAATTAGATGTTATGCACTCGTATCGGTAGAGCGTAAATAAAGGCTTTTATGGATGGATGAATTATCCAATTCATTATAACTCTCCGTTTATTTCATCTTATAACAGTCGTTATAGCTGTCCAGTATAAAGTTACCAGGTATCCGTAAAACCTCTTTTTTAAACAGGGATTGTGTTTATGCGGCGAATGGATATTGATGGAAGCTTTTTTATATTATTAATCAGGGAATCTCACATTTTGCCGCTCTGATCTCGCCGAGCGTTCCCAATTTGATTATCCCTATTTCCGATACTCCGTAGATCTTCGCATTGTTCATGTCCGCATTCTTACAGGCGGCGGACATGAACTCTTCCGATGAAAGATCGCTGCCTGACGAGAACGGGCTGAAAGGCGGTATCACCAATACCCCGGCATCCTCCGAATACAGGAAGCATTGTATCTTGATGCTTCCGCTCATCGCATCGGATATCTTGACGGAAGGATGTTCATGTCCGATTATCACCGGCCTCTTTCCCGTATCAATATGTCCGTGTTCCAGCCTGAAACCGGCTATGTCCGTGAATTCCAAAACCTTTACGCCTGTGTCCGAAATTATATTCTGAAGGAAATTGTCGTGATTGCCTTTTACTATCATCACTTCGGCGGCTGCTGACAGCATGTTTATGATCCTTGTTATCTCAAGTCTGCATTCGTAAGGGACTCTCGTGAAATCGTGTTTTATGTCGCCCAGGAGAACAATACGTTTCGGCTCATATCTGCAGATGATCCGGTTGAGCGAGTTTCGTATGGAGTCCGTGTTCACTCTCGGCAGATATATTCCTTCGCCTTCAAGCGCCCTCTCGTATCCGAGATGCAGGTCTCCTATAACCACCGTCGGTCCGTCGTCCAGAATGAGGCATCTGTCGTTAGATGCTCTTACGCCGGGAATGATCTCTACGGAATCCACGTTTGCTTGTATGATATGGACTGATATAACAGTCACGGAAGACGCTGCTTCATATTACCGCATGTCAATCCGTTGAATGAGAATCCTTTTTATTGATTGATGCATCTCGCAGAAATCAATGCGGTATGTCAATGTCAAACGATCATGAAAGATATGCGAGGTTCGAACTGGATGCTTCCAGGGCAGCGGCCGCAATAAAGGATGCGGACGACGTCCTGATAGTTGCGCATATAGACGCCGACGGTATATCCGCGGCGGCGATAGCGTCCAGGACGCTTGATCGTCTTGGTAAACCGCATGACGTCACCTTTTTGAAAAAAATGGATGAGGCGTCCGCGGATTACGTCAACAAAAGCAGCGCATCACTCGTATGGATGGTCGATCTCGGAAGCGGATATCTTTCATACCTGACCCGTCAGGGCGTTGTTGTTGCGGACCATCACGTTCCCGATCCGAAATGGATGGCCGGTCAGACATCGCTTTTTGATTTTTCCGGTCTCGTGCACGTGAACCCTCACTGCTGCGGTATGGACGGGTCCGGAGAGATAAGCGGCGCGGGCGTTACATACGTCATATCGAAACAGATCGACCCGAATAACAAGGATCTTGCATATCTGGCAATCATCGGCGCCACCGGAGACGTCCAGGATCATGCCCACTTGAGATTCACCGGATACAACAGGAGGATATTGTCCGACGCCGCTGATAACGGCGATATCACTGTTGATAATGATCTCAGGTTATTCGGACGCGAAACGAGGCCGCTGACGCAGTTCATACAATACTGCAACGATCCCGTTATCCCGGGACTGACCTCCGACGGGACCGGATGTTCAAAATTCTTCACCGATCTGAACATCGATCTGAAGGACAACGGTACATGGAGAGCATGGAACGATCTTGACGATAATGAGAAGGACGCTGTCAAGATATCGCTTATCGAGATCCTTGAAAGGTCCGGTTCATCCGCCGAGAGGCTTATGGGAGAGGTCTGCACGCTTACCGGATCAAAAAAACGATCAGAACTGAGGGATGCGAAAGAGTTTGCCACCCTGCTCAATTCATGCGGCCGTTACGATGATGCTCCCGTGGGCATGCGGATATGTCTCGGTGACAAGAATGCGCTGAGCGATGCCGCGAAGAACAGAAGCGAGCACAAGAAACAGCTGTCCATTGCTATGAATCTCATCAGGCAGAAGAATCTTGTCCGTGAGCGTGAATGGGTCCAGTATTTCCATGCGCACGGCGAGATACGGGACACCGTCGTAGGCATAGCCGCCGGGATGATCCTCGGTCTTGACGGAGTCAGAAACGACAAACCGATGATAGCGTTCGCGAACGCCGATGACGGCGTTAAGGTATCGGCGAGAGCTGATAAAAGCCTCGTGATAAAAGGTCTGGATCTTTCCTTTGCCGTGAAAACGGCCGCGGAACACGTAGGCGGTTTCGGAGGCGGCCATAATGTGGCGGCAGGCGCAACCATACCTGCAGGCAGGGAATATGATTTCCTTCACATGATAGAAAGGATAATCGCTTCGCAGATCACTTGAGCAGTTTGTAAAGTATCGCTTTCTGCGCATGCAGGCGGTTCTCCGCCTGGTCGAACACAACGCTCTGCGGCCCGTCGATCACTTCCGCTGTTATCTCTTCGCCGCGGTGCGCCGGAAGGCAGTGCATCGCGATGCAGTCCTTCTTTGCAACTGAAAGCAATTCTGAATTGAGCTGATACTTCCGGAATATGCGGAGAGCGTCCTCACGCGGGATCGTGTCGCCCATTGAGATCCATGTGTCCGTATAGAGGACGTCGGCATCCCTGCATGCTTCCAGCGGCTCAACGTTTGCCGATATACTGCATCCGTTCTCGTCCGCTATGCGCGACGCCTTCAGCATTATCTCAGCGTTCGGCATACGCACCGCGGGGCACGCGACCACCATATCGATACCGAGGATCGCGCATGCGTACATCAAAGAGTTGCAAACGTTGTTACCGTCGCCGAGGAATACGAACTTGAGTCCTTTGAGCTTACCTTTCTTTTCTTTGACGGTTACCATGTCGGCCAATGCTTGGCACGGATGCTCGAGGTTGTCGAGACCGCTTATCACCGGAACGGTTGCGTGTAATCCGACCTCGTCCATTATCTTATAATCAAGCGCACGGTACATTATGCCGTGCACCAGGCTGCTCATGACCTTCGCGGTGTCCTCGACCGTCTCGCCGCGGCCCATCTGCAGCTCCGATGACGATATGTACAGAGGATTACCGCCGAGTTCGCTTATCGCGACCCCGAATGAGATTCTTGTACGTGTGCTCGGCTTCTCGAATATCATCGCCAACGTTTTGCCTTCAAGCGGCGCTCCGTGCCGGCCGCGCTCGCTTTTCAGTTTGATGGCGAGGTCTATCAGTTCCGGCATATCGTCCTTCATGTCAAGGACCGATATCAGATCCCTTTTCTTCATGATACTATCAGAATCGATATCATATAATAATCATTTCCTTCAAAAATGAAGCGAACGGCGTAAAACTCCGCTGAATTTCGATGGAAAACTTTTATCTACATCTATGCGATGGAGCGGGCACACATGGCCGGGATGGGGTAGCTTGGTTATCCTAGGGGACTGTGGATCCCTTGACTCGGGTTCAAATCTCGGTCCCGGCCCTTCCGTGTCCTGTTTTATTATATCCGTTGTGATATTATACTTTGATGAGAGATGACATGGAAAGGTTCCCTTAACAAATTGGATGATAACCGCTGGGAGATCCCGAAAGGTCACGTAAAGGGTATGAGAACAAACGCCGTGATCTTTGCCGATGAATCCATGATCCCGCAGATCATGGCGGACAACGCTCCGCAGCAGGCGGCGAATGTCGCTTGCCTTCCCGGGATCGCGGGAAGTTCACTGGCTATGCCGGATGTGCATTGGGGTTACGGCTTCCCGATAGGCGGCGTTGCCGCCGTTGACGCCAATGACGGATGCATATCTCCGGGAGGGATAGGTTTTGACATCAATTGCGGCGTCAGGCTTGTAAGGACAGATTTACGGACCGATGACGTCAGCGGTAAGATAAACGAACTTACCGATGAACTTTACAAGAACATACCGTCCGGGCTGGGATCCAAAGGCGTTGAGAAGATAAACGCAAGATCGATCGAAGAGATATTGATCAGCGGTTCGAAATGGGCCGTTGAGAACGGTTACGGATGGGAATCGGACCTTGACGTGACCGAAGAGAGAGGACAGATGATCGATGCCGACCCCGGGTCCGTCAGCGACAAAGCGGTGAAAAGGGGATTCGGACAGGTGGGTTCGCTCGGTTCCGGGAATCATTTCATTGAGATAGACGTCGTTGAGAAGATTTACGACGAGAGCGCCGCAAATGCGTTCGGCCTTGAGGAAGGTCAGATAACAATAACGGTGCACTGCGGGTCGCGCGGATGCGGACATCAGATAGCGACCGACCATCTGCAGATCATGGAACAATACGTCAGGAAGAACAGGATAGAACTTCCGGACCGGCAGCTGGCATGTGCTCCTCTTTCGTCTGCGGAAGGGAGTTCGTATTACAAGGCGATGTCATGCGGCGCAAACTATGCGTGGGCCAACCGGCAGATGATAACGCACTGGATACGCGGATCGTTTGAGTCCGTTATGAAAGACAGTGCGGAGAATATGGGAATGAATGTTGTTTACGATGTTGCGCACAACATAGCGAAAAAGGAAACGCATGACGTTGACGGAAAGAGAACGGATGTCCTTGTGCACCGGAAAGGAGCAACGCGCGCATTCCCCGCAGGCCACGCCGATGTTCCGCAGATGTACCGTAACGTAGGTCAGCCGGTCATAGTTCCGGGAGATATGTCTGCAGGAACATATGTGCTTGTCGGACTTCCGGGCGCGATGTCGGAAAGCTTCGGATCATCATGTCACGGCGCCGGGAGGAAGATGTCAAGGAAGGCCGCATTCGACCGCCTGAGCGTTGACGATCTCCGGAGATCGATGAAAGATCGTAACATATATCTGAAAAGCGGAACTGACCAGAGTGTGCTTGACGAGGCTCCGGAAGCGTATAAGGACGTTGACCGGGTTGTTTCGGTGGTATGCAACGCCGGCCTTACCGGAAAGGTTGCGAAGCTCAGGCCGCTGGGTGTTGTCAAAGGCTGAGTATCGATTCCGTTGTCTTTCTTACACGTTCCCTGTACCTTTCCGGCGATGAGACCGTGATCGCCCGGTCGAATGTGTCGCGGCTCTGAAGCGCCTTGGCAACCGGCGAGATCCGGGTTATCGGCCGCACTCTGCCGTCGTAGAGTATCGATACGTCCGTCTTCCCTATTTTGACGTTGGACAGGAGCGACGATCTCGAGGGTATGTCAACGATAACCTCTGAATAATCTATTCCTGATTCCTCCGCTATTTCGCCTTCCAATCTTTTTTTGTCCCCGTATTTGGAATATTTGACGATCTTGCGTATTTGATCCTCATCGAGATCGATCGAATATGCGGAGAACGCCTTTTTGTAAAGCCTTCTGAGGATAAGTGACCTCATTATCTCCGATGATCTGCCTTTTTGTCTCATGAGTTCGTTTCTGAGGTCCGAATCGTCCATCAGATGCAACGTTTCCATGTCAACGTCCGATAATTCCGTTGCCTTTGAGAGCATTATCTCCGCTATGCGGACCGTTTTATTCAGATAGACGGAAGAATACATCAGCGCGCGCGACACCATCAGTCCTTCCGCCGCGGCCACTCCTCCTCTTTCCAGTACGATGGTGTTGTTGTGAACTTTCATCTGAGTAAGCAGCCTTTCCGTGTCTATTGAACCATGCGCCACGCCCGTGTAGTGCGAATCACGCAGCAGATAATCCATCTGGTCCGCATCCACCGGTCCGTGGATTATCTGATGCAGATAATCCTTTGAAGGAAAGAACGACCGTTTCTCGCCGTCCTGCATGAACGCATCCAAACTTCCTACGGCGGACCTCGGGTTGGCTATCAGATCGCAGACGAGGTCCGATGATATGCCTTCGGCCTCAAGCATCTCCGCTATGGTGCCGGTTCCTCCGAGAAGGTCCTCGTCGCGTTCCGGATATGTCGATATCGTTCCTTTTATCAGAGATCTCGCCAACTCCATGTGATCGGATCCTGTGCGATTCTCGAACAGTTCCGAGAGATTGTGCGAGAACG
The DNA here is from genome assembly GCA_009780575.1 of Candidatus Methanomicula labiotermitis. GTDB lineage: Archaea > Thermoplasmatota > Thermoplasmata > Methanomassiliicoccales > Methanomethylophilaceae > Methanomicula > Methanomicula labiotermitis. Next base: position 55,407 of record WQZU01000002.1, on the reverse strand, counting down.
GCAGATGGCAGATGTCGTGGAGCATTGCGGCCGTACATACGTGCCTTATGTCATCATCGCTCAGCCCGATCGCCTTGCCCATCCTTCCTGCAAGATGATATGTTCCCAGACTGTGTTCCAGTCTTGTGTGGTTAGCGCCGGGGAACACAGTGTTTGCCATTCCCAGCTGTTTGACGTTGTGCAGCCTCTGCATCTCATGCCTTGACAATATCTTATGAAAAATACCGCTGACCGCAATGCTCCCGTGCAGCGGGTCGTGTATCACTTTTTCGGAGGTCATGCCTTTTTCTTCCTCTTCGATATCATGTTGTCTATCTTCACGCCGTTCGTTGTCAGGAGAACGGAACTGTCGCCGATTATCACCATATCGCCTCCGCAGTCCTTCGCTATCCTCTTCAGTTCGGCGGTTATGGTCTCCATTGCGCCCTTCCTGTTCTCCTCGGGAAGAGTACAGCGTATGAAAAGGATGTTCCCCTTGTATGCAAGTTCCGCCGGTACGGACAGATCTTCAAATGTACGAACTTCGATTATTTTCACTCTTGCATCCGTCTCGGCCGGAACGATGAGCGGCATTTCCGTAAGATCGATGAATCCTTTCGGCTCCACAACGGAACCCTTACCTTTTCTTTTCCTTAATCCCATCTCTTCACCGTTCGTCCGATTTCCAGAGCTTGTCCCCGAAATTGTGCACCGTCCTGATCACTTTACCTTTTCCGCCTTTTTTCAGGGCTTCCCCCGAAACGGATGAGACTCCGACCGCCAGCGGAACCAGGTTCTTCACATCGCGTATCCATACCATATCGCCTGTCAAGATGTCCGGGTCCGCATCAACGATCCCGGGTGCCATTATGTCCGCACCGTTGGTCACGTAAGGAACGGCGCCCATGTCCACGGTCACGAATTTCTTTTGCGGTCTGTATTTCAGAAGACCGCGGACGGTCAGGAATGCCTTTCCTTCGTATATCATTGCCAGAATCTCGCCGTTCACGTATATCACGTTGAATTCGCTGCTTTCGGCGAGGTCGACCGCATCGTCCGCCGTGAACGGCGCTACGCCCAGCGTTCTTTCGATATCCTCATGATACGCTTTGACCTCTTTTGACCTCAGACGTTTCCTTTTGCGTATCATTATGTCTGCCATTCGTCATGCGATTAACGTATCAGTATACAAACTTTGCACTTTGATCTGTTTTTAAAGAATATGTCTCATGACCGCGTCGAATATTCGCGTTCAATGTATTATTCCCCGATTCTTACCGAACGGTGATGAGAAGCGCGCATTCGGTAAGTGTTATATAACGCATAATCTTCCGAAACACCATGAGTTCCTTGTCCGCTATCCCTAAAACAGTGGTGGCAGCGATGCAGATCGCATTGGTCGCATTGCTTCTGCTTACCGTGTTACCGATGGCAACGGGAGGCCTCAGCATTGATGTTGATGACTCAACGAGCATGGAATATGACGAAGACACGCACACGTTCACGATGCGGATGAGCGTGAACATCGACGCGGACCTGACTTTTGACATAACCGGGTTTCGAGCGGATATATGGATGACCTCCGGCGGAAATACGTTCATCGTCTATGAAAGCGATATAATGACGATACCGAAGAAATCAAGCGCCGAATACACCTTCTATGCGGAGATACCGCTTACAACGGTCATGATGATGATGCTCGGTTCTTTGGATCACGGTAACAGCGTCATTACCGTCAACATTTACGCTTCAACGCTCGGCGGAATGATATCCGTTGCCGCAAGCGTCAATATTCCGATCGTTGACGGCGGATCTCCGATAGTGATAAACGATAAGGAGATCAGCGAGAACAGGTTGACAGCGGAATTCATTCTTCCTAAGAACGGTATGATCGACACTCTTCTCGAATCTATGCCCTCTGCCGCCTTATCCGGCAGCATCGGCAACGCGGATTTCGATCTGACCATAAAATCAGAGAACGAAGCGTATCATGTTGATCTGAGCATCTCGGCGGCCGCTTCTCTCATGTATGCTGTCAAAGATGCTCCTCGGAATGAGCTTGGCGGCATCAACGTGAATTACGGCGGCGGCAACATCATGCTGACTGCGGAACAGACGGACCTGATAACAGGTGTGCTCGGTATGCTCTATGAGAGGTGGCCTCAATGACGCTTCTCAGGGACATACGAACAGATTTCTCGCTTGAGAACGGAACACTCCTCGGTGCGATGCTGTCGCTTATCATCGCAATAAGCATGTTCATCGTTTTACCGTACACTGTCGCCTTATACGCATCCGGCGGCCTTGAGCAGATCGCCATCGGCAATGCCGGAGCAATGGAGTACGGAATGTGGGATACCGTATCAGATCTTATGAAATATGCCGTACCTTTGATCCTTCTCTCGATACCCGTCGGGTTCTACAGATCCGGCAGCTACGCGAAGATACCGTTCAGGATCCTCTTCACTTTCTATCTCGGAGCATGGATATGGATAGCGTCCCAGGGCGGCATCTTCACCGTGGAGATGGGAAGCGTGGCGGACGGCATATCGTCGATGACGCTTAACCTGGACGTAAGATACATTGTGTTCATCGTCATGATAATATGTCTGGCCATGATGTTCCTGGCGTTTGCCGAGTTCGGAGGCAGCCGTGAGAAGTATCTCAAAGCGTTGGAAAAGAAGAAGGACACCATGTCAAAAAGAAAAGTAAGAAGGGTTTCCGGTAACAGGTGATGATCGTGGGTATAAGTATTGCAATATGTGAAACAGAATGTGAAAACGCATTGTGCAGACCTTTGAAGGAGAATGTCCTGATGGTGCTGGTAAAAGATGCGGAAAAGTATGGGGACGCGGCCGAATATGAGATATTCATGGCAAAGGATGACGTTGAGAAGGTGTTTCCCGATTGGGAAGGTTTTGCGGAAAGGAACAAAGTGAATGAGAATGTATGCGACATATATCTCAACCATCTGAAGGATCCCTCTGACCGCGCCGCGCTTGAGAAGATCATGCGGCGAAGTTACACCGGCTGGGTGGATCTGTCGAAGCTGAACGCCGATGACGCGAAGAAACTGATCACGGGTTCACCGCCCGAGAACAGACAGACCGAATGGGATATGCTGTCGTTCGACGAGATGGGCGACATGTGCGCAATGTGCAAACTCTCATGGGACAAAGGGAAAGGATGCGTCGGATCCTTCGGACCGGACAACAGTGCGCTTCCCGCGATAGCGGAAAAATACGGATGCACGGTTACGGCATCCATACCCGAAGGCGTGAGATCGAACCGCGCATACACGAAAGACGATGCACTGAAGCTTTCAAAAGAGGTCAGTGTGCTGCGTAACGCTTTGGAAAAGGAGGGCAAGCTTGCTGTCAGAAGATACAGCGGCGCGGTTGACCGTTTGGACGCCGTTGCGAAGATATCCGCCGTAGAAGGGTGCAGATTCTGGTTCTTTTGACGGATATCCTCAGAATTACCGCTTCCGTTGAGGTTCGCGACGTTCCGGTTGAGAACGGTACGGGTTACGTATTACGATATTTTATGATGAATAACGTCTACATTTCTACGAATAGTATTCAAAAAAACAAATATAATTACGAAATTCGAAAAAAAGAGTCTGTTTAATGCATATGGTTAATATATTGGGAACGATTCTCTCTTTTGTTCGGAACATCCGTTGGTGTTCCTTTAACTTGAATGAGGTAAAATAAATGACGCCAGAGAATTCGAAAGGGCAGTATCCACCGTCAGATGAATACCGCAAATATGCATTCATAAAAAGTGAAGAAGAATACTATCGGATATATGATGAGTCCATAAAAGACCCGGTGGCGTACTGGGTGAAACAGACCGACTGTATCGATTGGTTCTCAAAGGATTGGAAAGAGGCCTTCACCTGGGACAAGAAGGAAAATAAGTTCACGTGGTTCAAAGGCGGTAAGATGAATGTTACATACAACTGTCTTGACAGACACGTCAAGAACGGTCTGAAGAACACCGCCGCCATCATATTTCAGGGAGAAGAGGATGATGATGTCAAAGTGTACACATACGGACAGCTTCTGCATGAGGTTGAGAAATTCTCCAATGTATTGAAAAGCAAAGGCGTGAAGAAAGGCGACCGTGTTGCCGTATACCTGCCGATGGTCCCTGAGTTGCCTATAACTTTGCTCGCGTGCGCCAGGATCGGTGCCGTCCACAGCGTCGTGTTCGCCGGTTTCAGTTCGGATTCCGTTTACAACCGTGTTGTTGATTGTACACCCAAAGTGATGGTGACGTCTGACGGAAGTTACCGCGGCGGCAAGAAGATCGACATGAAAGGAAAGGTCAACGAGATCCTGGAAAAGGATACGAGCGTCACAACGGTCGTCGTTGTCAAGCGCACCGGTTCGGACATCGTCATGGAAGAAGGAAGAGACGTATGGTGGCACGAGGAGATGGCAAAGGCTCCGATCAGATGCGAGCCCGAGGTAATGGACGCCGAGGATCCGCTGTTCCTGCTTTACACATCCGGAACGACCGGTAAGCCGAAAGGACTGATGCACACCAGCGGAGGATATCTCGTAGGAGCGTGCACTTCGTTCAGGAACGTGTTCAACTACGCCCCGGGACAGGTGTACTGGTGCACCGCCGACATAGGATGGATCACCGGACATACGTACATACTGTACGGTCCGCTCTCCCTGGGCGCAACAACGCTTATGTTCGAAGGCGTTCCGAATTACCCGGAGAACGACAGATTCTGGCAGGTCGCCGAAAAATGGAAGGTAGATATATTCTACACCGCCCCGACCGCGATAAGGATGATCAGGAAGACCGGCGACGAATGGATAACGAGACATGATCTTTCATCGATCAAGATGCTCGGAAGCGTCGGCGAACCGATCGACGCGGATGTCTGGAAATGGTATCACAAGACCGTCGGCGGAGGACGCTGTCCGATAGCGGACACATGGTGGCAGACGGAGACGGGAAGCATACTGATATCTCCGATGACCGGAGCGTTCAACCTTAAGCCGGCGTCAGCCATGAAACCGCTGCCCGGAATTGAACCGGTGATATACAAGGAAGACAAGACCGAATGTGCAGCCGGTGAAAGCGGTAATCTTTACATCAAGAAACCGTTCCCGTCGCTCGCGAGGACAATATGGAACGACCACGAGAAATTTGTGGAGACGTATTGGACCGCGTTCCCCGGCCATTATCTGACCGGCGACGGCGCGAGGGTCGATGAGGACGGCGACTATTGGCTGCTTGGCCGTGTGGATGACGTTATAAGCGTTGCAGGCCACAGAATAGGAGCGGCTGAGGTGGAGGCTGCGCTTATATCGCACCCGGCCGTTGCCGAGGCTGCGGTCGTTCCGATACCTGATGAGATCAAAGGAGAGGCGATATACACCTTCGTAACACTGAAGGACGGTTTCGAGGAGTCCGAGGACCTGAAGAAACAGCTGATCGATCAGGTGCGTAATATCGTCGGTCCGATCGCAACGCCGAAGACCGTGCAGATCGCAAACGGACTGCCGAAAACACGCAGCGGGAAGATCATGCGCCGCCTCCTGAGGAAAATAGCAGGAGGAAGCAAGAAGGATGAACTCGGGGACACGACGACACTGATAGACCCCGGAGTCATAGATGTGCTGATCAAAGGCAGGGTCTGAATGAAAACGGGGGCTGCGGCCCCCTCTCTTTAACTTTTTATATTTTCGGCGGAGAGATCATGGAAAACTAATATTGAAAAGATCATTCAGTCCTACAAGTGTCAGCCTGTCATCCTTTTCCGCTTCTTCCGTCAGGCTTACGGTGAATCCCGATCTTGAGAAAATGAAAAAATGTATATCTTTATCAATGAACATAGCCGCTCTTTCTTTCAGACCTTTATACGTATCCGGACCGAACTTCTTGTTCCTCCATTTACATTCTCCTAGTATCAGTTTATCTCCGGACGAGGCGATTATGTCTATTTCGGTTTCTTTCTTGGTGATCGGGTTTCCGCCCCACCATTTTCCTATATCGGTGAACAGAAACGGTAACCGGTCTTTGACATTTAATCGTGTGAGATACTGCATGCATACGTCCTCAAAAACATGCCCCATGAAATCATTGACGAACGGCCGTACTTTTTCTTCGTATGTGTGTTCATATCTGTTGTCGATCAGCGTGAAAGCACCCGGAACGAAACGATACCAGAAACGGTACATGTTATCTTTTATCCTGTAAATGCCGCTTCTGCCGCCTTTCGAAAGCATCGGAACATTCTTTTCAAGTATCCCGAGATCGATGAGATTTTTGATATATGTCGCGACTTTATTGTCCTTTTCGTTCACCTTCAAAGCGATCTCGTTCATTTTCGTTGCACCGTTCGCTATCGCCGTTATTATGGCGTTATACATTGCCGGTTCGCGTAACTCCTGCTTCAGCAGGTTCTGCGGCTCTTCGTAAAGAAACCCGTCCTTTGAGAAGAACGCGTCCTTTATTCCTTCTTCGACCGTCGGTGACTTGGATATTGTGTTAAGATATTGCGGTATGCCACCGGTGACAGCATATCCGAGCAGTTTGTCCTCAATGCTCGCGTTCATGAAGAATTCGGCGCTGTCGTAATAATCGAGAGGTTTGATCTTGTACTGCGCGGTTCGTCTGCCGTAAAGCGGACTTTGATATCCGAGAACCTGATTTTCCATGAACGACATGGATGAACCGCAGAGTATCAGCATGATATTCGTGTCCTGAAGAACGAGATCTATGTATCTCTGTATCTCTGAAGATATGGAAGGCTGCGCTTTTGCGAGATACGGATATTCATCGATGAAGACTATCAATTTCCTTCCTTCCGATTGCTCCACTATATAGTCAAACGCACTTTCCCACGACGGGAACCGTCCCAATGAGGAAAATTTCGGGAAAACTGAGAAAACGCTTTGCGAGAAGTTCTCCAGATTAACGGTGCTTGTGTTCTCCGTAGCGGTGAACCGTATTGCCTTTTTATTATCACGGTTTATGAATTCACTGATCAGGCTTGTTTTTCCAACGCGGCGGCGGCCGTATACGACAGCGAAGGTGAACTCATCGCGGTTGTATAATTTTTCAAGCGATCTCAGTTCAAATATTCTGCCGCTGTCAAGGAACGTTGCCATGTGGTCACCTGATCAGATTTATCTAATCACGATTTATCTAATCGCGATTAGATTATAAAAATTTATTGAGCATATAGAATGTGTTGAACAAATCATGCGTGACACCAGGCCTTGTATGAATTGTACACTGAGATGCCGGGGGCCGAGACTGCGTATGATTGGCCTTGGAGTGCTACGAAAGATACTCTGGACACGGTCTATCGCCATCAGAACAGGGAAGGGAGTTTATTCTCCGCTTTTGATCCCTATTTTGGCGGCCTCTATGTTCTTATCCATCAGGCTCTGTTTCCTGACGGGGACACTTCTCTTTATCCCTTCGAACAATGAAGCCTCCGAACAAAAACCGGTCTCCTTGTAAAGGCGCCCGATCATGACCATGCTTGCCAATCCCATCAGTCCGTTGTCAGACGCAAGCCTCGTCGCCTGAAGGTACACGACCCTCACGTCCTTCCTTTTCACTTCATCTTTTACGATGGAACTGTCAAGGATTATCAGCCCGTTGGGAACAACGGTCTTCTCGAACTTTTCCAGGGAAGGATGGTTCATTGCCACGAGTACGTCCGGAGCGGTCACCAGCGGCGATCCTATCGGAGATTCGCTTACGCATACGCTGCAGTTGGCGGTCCCTCCTCTCATCTCCGGTCCGTAGGACGGAAGCCATGAGACTTCCTTGCCGTCAAGCATACCTGCATACGCCGCCACCTTTCCGGTGAACAAGATACCTTGTCCTCCGAATCCTGCCAGCAGAAGATTCGTGTTCATCATTTCACCTCTTTGACTTTCGATTTGCATTTTGCACCGGTGTCTTTGACAACGCCGACCGGATAGTTGGGCATAAGGGTTCCCCTGAGCCATTTAAGCGAGTCCTTCATTGAAAGGCCCCAGTTCGTCGGGCATACGCAGAGGATCTCCACTATAGTGTATCCTTTCCCTTCCATCTGGTATTCGAACGCTTTCTTTATCGCTTTCTTCGCTTCCTTCACATTCTTCACCGTATCAACGGAAACACGCTGCGCCAGCGCAACACCGTCCAGTGTTGACAGCAACTCGCACACTTTCATCGGATAACCGGCGGTCTTGGGGTCGCGTCCGTAGGGCGACGTCTGCGTCACCTGTCCGATGAGCGTTGTCGGGGCCATCTGTCCTCCCGTCATACCGTATATCGCGTTGTTGATGAATATCACGGTCATGTTCTCGCCGCGCGCCGCAGCGTGGATCGTTTCCGCTGTTCCTATTGCCGCAAGGTCTCCGTCGCCTTGGTATGTGAACACCATGTTCTCGGGATTTGCGCGTTTTATTCCGGTTGCGACCGCCTGCGCTCTGCCGTGAGGCGACTGCACCATGTCGCAGCTGAAGTAATTGTATGCGAACACCGCACAGCCGACCGGGGCTACGCCCACCGTCCTTCCTTCGATCCCGAGCTCATCGATAACCTCTGCGATAAGCCTGTGGACTATACCGTGACTGCATCCCGGGCAGTAGTGGAACGGCATATCCGTAAGTGCCTTGGGTTTTTCGAACTTCATATCAAGCACCTCTGTTTATCTTTTTAATCTCTTCAAGAACCTCAGAGGGCGTGGGCACCACTCCTCCGGTGTGTCCGAAGAACTTCACATCTTTCTTTCCGTTGACCGCGAGGCGTACGTCATCCACCATCTGGCCCATTGACATCTCAACGCACAGGAACGCCTTTACATCATTGATCTTTGACAATATCGGTTTGTCCGGGAACGGCCACACAGATATCGGTCTTATCATTCCTGCCTTTATACCTTCCTTCCTGGCCGCATCCACTGCGCTGCGCACTATACGCGCCGACGCTCCGTACGATACGACGATGATGTCCGCATCCTTTGTGCAGTACTCTTCGTAACGCTGCTCATTTTCCTTTATGTGCTCGTATCTCTCGTATCTCGCTTTGACCACTGCGTCAAGGTCGTACGGGTCTATGAACAGCGAGGTGATTATGTTGTGCTCCCTCTTGTCTCCGTGTCCGCATGTGGCCCACGGTTTCTCCGGAGCTTTCTTCACTTTGCTCTCATCGAATACAACGGGTTCCATCATCTGTCCGAGCAGACCGTCGGACAATATCATGGCGGGCATCCTGTACTTGTCGCTGAGGTAGAACGCATCAACAACAAGGTCGACCATCTCCTGCACCGTGGACGGTGCGAACACGAGCATCTTGTAATCACCGTGTCCGGATGACCTCGTGGCCTGCCAGTAGTCGGCCTGCGACGGCTGTATGCCTCCCAGGCCGGGACCGGCGCGCTGAATGTTCACCAGAACTGCGGGAAGATCCGAACCCGCAAGGTATGACAGACTTTCGGCCTTCAGGCTTATCCCGGGGGAACTGGATGACGTCATCGTCCTTACTCCCGCCGCCGATGCTCCGAGGACCATGTTTATCGCTCCTATCTCGGATTCCGCCTGAAGGTATATCCCGCCTATCTTTGGCATACGGTTGGACATGTGCGCCGCGATCTCCGTCTGCGGCGTTATCGGATATCCGAAGAAATGCCTGCAGCCCGCCAATATCGCAGCCTCGGCCGCAGCTTCGTTGCCTTTCATCAAAACCTTCTCGGGCATGCTCAGCCCTCCAGTGTTATGACAACATCGGGGCACATGATGGCGCAGAACGCGCATTCCGTGCATTTGTCCATATCGGTGATGTGCACCGGATGATACCCCATGCTGTTTATCTTTGCCTTGTTCAGTTCCACTATCTTCTTAGGGCATGAGATGACACACATCTCGCACCCTTTGCATCGGCTCTCGTTGATCTTAACTTTCAACATGTTCGTTCCCCATTTCCCAGATAGACCGGACGTAAACATCCGCCGGATAAAAATATTCGTCCTCGGGCAAGCCTCCGCCAACGTATGACCGGGGCACCGTGGTAAAAAGCAAAGGTATCCGCGCAAGATGCGCGACCTCCTTCGCATATTCCAATGAATCCGTTATTACCGAAACTGCGGTCAATTCCTTAAGATGGGAATTGTTCACAACCGCCGTTGCTTTCAGTCCGCATGCGTTCTCTATGTCTCTCAGCATATTCACGGAGTCCTCGGGGCTAGCGGTCATAGGACGGTACATGTTTGTCACGTACAGCATCTCATACTCCCTTTCCGCGATCCTCGATGAGAATCTTCCGAGCACCGTGGCACCGGCGTTGTCGCCGCCGACGTCCAATATGACATCATCGTCCGTATCGAACACCGAATGGACGGATGCGGGCAGCGCCGTGACCTCCATGTTCGTGTTAGCGAAAACGGGAGATATCACGTTCACACCGTTCTTCCTGAGAACGTCCGCATATATCGATGACGTGAAATACGGATTTATTATGTCCAGATCGACAAGCGTCACATCCTTTCCGTTCTTCACCGCATCGATCGCGTGATTAATGGCAAAATTCGTCTTTCCCGCGCCGTAATGACCGCATATGATGGTGAATCTTCCGGATCCGTTCACGTGACGGCGTATACGTGCGCATGTATAACTGTTGGCATCATACATAATTAATAAAGGAACGTTCGAACGAACGATGAATGTATGAACGTATACGGCAACGTAAACACTGATGTGCCTGAAAAGTACGGAATAAGCGAAAATCACGGCATTTTGATCTATCGCTGAACATCGATTCCGGTTTTTGACGGATCGATCGATGCCGGGCGTCTCGAAAACATAAAGTATACGTGGATGCGGATATACGTTGCGGAAGATCAATTTTGCAGCAGAAAACTTACGAATGTTTCGATAAAACACTTTACATGTTTAGCTAGTTTTTTATCTCAAATGGTTTTACCGTGTTTGATTGCAAATGGATGCTAAAATAAGCGAGATAGCAGAGCGCATACGTGCGCTGCGTGACGCTACCGGATACACAACGGGCGACATGGCCGCGGCCGCCGGTGTCACGGAAAAGGAATACAGCGACCTTGAGAACGGAAAGAAGGATCTCACATTTATGTTCCTTTACAAATGCGCCGATAAATTCGGCGTTGACATAGTCGAACTGCTTACCGGCGAAAATCCCCATCTTTCCGGTTACACGGTCGTGAAGAAGGGCAGAGGTCTTCCGATGAAAAGACGCGAAGGGTTTGAGTACGGGCATCTGGCGTCCAATTTCAAGAACAAGACGGCGGAGCCGTTCATTGTTACCGCACCGTTCCGCTCCGATGAATTAACGTCTGTGCCCATGTCATCCCATGACGGGCAGGAATTCAATTACGTTCTGAAAGGAAAGATGAGATTTGCTTACGAGGATCACACGGAGGACCTTGAGGAAGGAGACTCGGTTTATTATGATTCTTCAAGGAAACACGGTATGACCGCACTGAGCAAAGAAGGCTGCACCTTCCTTGCCGTCGTACTGAGGAGGGACCGCCGATGAGGAACATTCATTTACGCTATGTCAGCGAGAAATACGATAAGAACGGTATATTGACAGATTTCAAGATGACCTGTCCGGAGGATTTCAATTTCGCATACGATGTTGTTGACGACATCGCGATCAACGATCCGAACAGAAGGGCGCTTGTCTGGTGCGACGCTCACGGCAACGAAAAGACGATGACGTTCGGCGACATGAAAAGGTATTCTGATAAGACTTCGAATTACTTCCTTTCAAAAGGGATCGGCAAAGGAGACTCCGTTCTGCTCATACTGAAGAACAATCCTCATTTCTGGTATGTGCTCGTTGCGCTGCATAAGATCGGTGCGATCGGCATACCGGCAACGTTCATGCTGAAGAAGCATGACATCGAATACCGCATCAACGCCGCATCGATAAAGGCGGTCGTTTCCATATCGACCGACGGGATCATAGAGGAAGTGGATTCCGCCGAGAACATTCCGACGCTTGAGTGCAAGATGATAGTCGGAGGTACGCGTGACGGATGGGACGACCTTGACAAAGGTGTGGAAAAGGCATCAGATAAACTTGCACGGGCGGAAACGAAGATCACCGACCCGCTGCTCATTTATTTTTCATCGGGTACCACCGGATATCCGAAGATGGTCATGCATGACCATTCATACACGATCGGCCACATACTGACGGCGAAACACTGGCATCAGGTTGATCCCGACGGTCTGCACTTCACGGTCGCCGATACGGGATGGGCGAAGGCCGCGTGGGGTAAGCTTTACGGACAGTGGTTCATGGAAGCCGGCGTCTTTGTGTATGATTTTGATAAATTCATACCGGACGACGTTTTGCGTATCGTATCAAAATACAAAGTGACGACGCTTTGCTGTCCGCCCACGATGTTCAGGATGTTCCTTAACGACGGCAACGTGAAAAGCCATGAACTTTCATGTCTCAAGAACACCACAATAGCCGGCGAGGCCCTCAATCCCGATGTGTTCGCCAAATGGTATGACGCCACAGGCCTGAAACTTATGGAAGGTTTCGGACAGACGGAGACAACCGTGACAGTGTGCAATATCCGCGGCATGGAACCTCGTCCCGGATCCATGGGAAAGCCGTCGCCGCAATATGTTGTCGACATAATAGATCATGACGGTAAAAGCTGCCCGGCCGGCGTTACCGGCGAGATCGTTGTAAGAACGGATCCTCCGGTCGCGGGAATGATGATCGGTTATTATCGAGACCCGGAAAAAACCGCGGCAACGGTATACGACGGATGGCATCATACGGGCGACATGGCGTGGAGGGATGAGGACGGATATATTTGGTATGTGGGCAGAAACGACGACATAATAAAATCGTCCGGTTACAGGATAGGTCCGTTCGAGATAGAGAGCGTACTGGCCCATCATCCGGCCGTTAAAGAATGCGCGGTCACCGGCGTTCCGGACGATGTGCGCGGTCAGCTCGTGAAGGCAACCATCGTATTAAGGGAAGGACATGAACCGTCCGATGCTCTGAAGAAGGACATCCAGGAATTCGTAAAAAGGGAGACGGCTCCGTACAAGTACCCGAGGGTCGTTGAATTTGTCGGTATGCTGCCTAAGACTATCAGCGGAAAGATAAGAAGAGTGGAGATACGGGACCGCGACGGCTGATGTCAGTTGGTATGCTTTACCAGATTGAAGGATATCGTATAGACGTTGTCCTCGAGCTTCGCTTCCACGTCCAGTCCGGTTCGGTAGAACAGATTGAGCATCCCGACGTTCGTGGAAAGGACCTCGGCTGAGAATGACTTGATGTTCTTTGATCTGCCCACCCTTATCAGAAGGTTCAGCATATACGTCCCCAAACCTTTTCCCTGCCATTTATCCCTCACTGCGAACGACACTTCCGCATTCCCCGTTTTGACATCGTATTCGTAGCTGCACATCGCCACCATCTCCATGCTTTCCTTCAATGTATGGAAAATACCGAATCCCATTGTTGTGTCGTAATCTATGTTCGCTTGGCTCATGCGCTCGAACCTTGGCTGAATGATACGCGTGGACATGAATCTCTGCTGAATGGTCTTTTCTGAAAAAGAGTAGAAAAGATCTTTCATCATATCCTCGTCCGTCGGCTTCACGGGACGTATTAAAAGATCCTTGCCGTCGAACTTTTCGCGCAGTTCCCATTCGCGCGGATACGGTTTCCCGGTATACGGACGTCTGCTCTGGTCCTTCGGCAAATAGCCTAAAAGAACCGCTTCGTCGAGAAGCTTCGAACGGTGGTCCGGATGCGCGACCGATATCAGTTCAAGCGCACGGTTTGCCAGTGTTCTCCCTCTGAGATGAGCGATCCCGTATTCTGTGATTATGTAGTGCACATCCTCTCTTGACATTGACACGCCGGCACCCTGCGGGATGGCCGCAACGATCTTTGATGCGTTTCCTTCCGTTGAAGGTATGACTATTATCGATCTTCCTTTCGAATATGAGGCGCCCCTTGCGAACTCCGCCTGCGAACCCGGGTTGATCACATCTTTCAATCCGGTCCTGTCGGAAAGGACCTGTCCCGTAAGGTCAACTGACGATGCGGTGTTTATCGCGATCATGCTGCTGTTCTTCCCTATGACAATGGGATTGTTCGTATAATCGGACGGATGGAACTCTATCGTCGGATTGTTGTCCACGAATTCCATGAGCCTCTGCGATCCGATGACGAACGACGTGACGATCTTGTTCGGATGTATTGATTTCCTTTCTCCGGTTATGACGCCGGCTTCCACAAGATCGATGACGCCGTCGGAGAACATTTCCGTGTGAATGCCCAGGTGTTTCTTGCCGTGCATGTGTTTAAGAATTGCATTGGGCACCTTACCGATGCCTATCTGCAGTGTGGCGCCGTCGGGTATAAGTATCGATATGTTCCGCCCTATGGCATCGAGTATCTCATCATCAACATCCTCGGGGTCCATGTCATGTTCCACCGGATAATCCACCTCGATGATATGATCTATTTCAGATATGTGCACGAATGAATCGCCAAGCGTCCTCGGCATCTGACGGTTCACTTCCGCGATCACCGTCTTTGCCGCTTTCACTGCGGATTTGGATATGTCAACGGAAGTTCCCAGTGAGCAGTAACCGTGCATATCCGGCGCGGACACCTGTATTATCGCTATGTCCACCGGTATCCTTCCCGATTCCAGCATATACGGAAGCTCGGACGTGTGCACAGGCGTGTAATCCATTCTTCCTTTCGAAACGCCTTCTTCCACTTCCCGGTCCATGAAGAATGAGTTCACGCGGAAGTTCTTCTGCACATTCTCATCGGAGAAGGGACTGGGGAAAAAATTGAATGACGTGAGTATCTTGTTATCGTAGGACGTCTCCTTTTTCAAAAGATTCTCGAGAATGTATATCGGCCTGGCGCAGCCTCCGCTGATGAATATCGTCCTTCCGGGTTTGATAAAGGTCAGCGCCTTCTTGGGCGTTGACACTTTTTTCTCGTAATCATCCCTCCAATACATCTCGTGAAGGATATGGATTGACAGTATAAATACTGCTTTTATTGACCATGAATCACGATAATCGCAATATTTCAAACCGCATAACCGGTATGCGAAGCGATGACGCCGCCGCGTCTATGCGGCAACGGATGTTCAGTGTGAGATCATCCTTTCGTTTTGGAAAGTATCCAGAGCATCTCTTTCGCAAGTTCCCTGACCGCCGATGTTCCCGTCCTGTCATTGAGAACCTCCGACGGTTTCTCTCCCGTCAGAACGGTAAGCGGCGAAGATCCGCAGACGATCATCTTGTTACGGAGCATGAAATTCACCATTTCGGTGTATGCGGATAAACCGCCGTCGCGGCCTTGTATCGCTATCGCGGCGCCAACTTTGCGTGCAAGCGCATTCCCGAGAGCGCATGTTGCCGCCGACAACCCTATGCGTTCAAGCAGTATCCTCATCTGGCCGGGTATGCTGCCGTAGTATGACGGTGCAGCCAATATTATGCCGTCCGCTTCGATGAGTTTCGTAAGATACATGTTCATGTCGTCGTCTTCGTTTATGCACCTGCCGTCACCTCTTATCTTGCAGGAACCGCAGTCGTTGCACGGCGTCATGATGCTTCCGTATATCTGAACGTGTTCGGTTTCAAACCCTTCCTTCTCCAACTCATCCAGAATAAGCGTTACCGCGGCGGATGTGTTGCCGATGAGCCTCGGACTTCCGTTCAGCGCAACGATCCTCATAATGTCTGTGTAATGAACAACGAATATTAATATGACGGTGAATATGCACTTCTGTTAACGGGGTTGAACAGTATTATTAATATACAATGTATAATTGTTGAATGAGGAGAAAATGAAATGGTGCTGAAGATCGAGGATCTGCACGTTGAGATAGCCGGAAAGGAGATACTCAGAGGTATCGACCTTGAGATCGGAACGGGACAGACCACAGTATTGTTCGGTCCTAACGGTTCCGGAAAATCAACGCTCCTGGCGGCGGTGATGGGGCTTGGTCACTGCAAAGTGACGAAAGGCCGTATAACATTCTTTGACATAGACATCACCAACATGCCGATCGATGAAAGAGCCAGGCTTGGTATAGGAATGATGATGCAGAGGCCGCCGAACATCGTCGGCGTCAAATTGAAGGATCTTGTTACCATTATATCAGGTGACAGTAAAACTGCCATGGATATGTCGAACGAGTTCAAAATGGACAAATTTTTAGAGAGGGATGTGAACGTCGGTTTTTCCGGAGGGGAGATAAAACGTTCGGAACTTCTTCAGCTTGCGTCGCAATGCCCGCAGTTCATACTTCTCGATGAACCCGAATCCGGCGTGGATCTGGAAAATATAGATCTGGTCGGGAATAAAGTGCGCGGACTCCTTTACGGTAATGCGTGCAATAAACGTGAGGACGGGGTTTCCGCGCTTGTGATCACGCACACCGGACAGATACTGGATTACATAGGTGCGGACCGTGCCTACGTGCTCAAGGACGGGATGATCGCCTGCTCGGGAAGACCGACCGACCTTCTGAAGGACATAAGAATGAAAGGATACGGGGAGTGCGTGAAATGCAGAATGATAAAAATGTAAAGAATGCGCTTGATAAGAAGGCTGCTTACGGCCCCGATGTTGACATAAATGCATTCAAGACCGGTACATACACTCCCGATAAGATAGACAACATCGAAGAGACGGACACGGACATGAAAGACCGTATGGTGAATGTTGGCGTAACTCCGTGCAAAAGCGGCCGTTCGGGTACGATGCTGTTCGTTGACAACGGACCGTCGCATATATCATCGTGTAACGACGACATTGAACTCATGTCCCTGAGGGATGCGGCCAAACGATACGATCTTTCGGAATATCTGTGGAAGGCCGTATCTCCGGATAAGGACAAATACACCGCCAAAAGCTATCTTGAAGAGGCTGACGGATATTTCATACGCGTTAGAGCCGGTAAACATGTGAAAACGCCGATACAGACGTGCATGCTCATTAACCGCAACAAACAGATGCAGAACGTTCACAATATCATAATCGTTGAAGAGAACGCGTCGCTTGAGGTCATCACCGGATGCACAACAAGTAAACACGCAACAGAATCGCTTCACGTCGGGGTTTCCGAAACTTTCATAAAAGACGGCGGAAGTCTGTCGTTCACGATGATACACAACTGGGGCGACAAAATGCATGTGCGCCCGAGAAGCGGTATAATCATGGAAAGGAATTCACGTTTCGTGAACAATTACGTTCTGCTGAATCCCGTAGGGTCCATGCAGAGTTATCCTGTTACATATCTTAACGGAGAAGGCGCATCGGCGAAGTTCAACAGCATATGTCTGGCACACGAAGGTTCCGACATAGACGTTGGATCAATGGTCATTCTGAACGCACCTGGAACAAGCGCCGAGATAATATCGCGGAGCATAACATTGGGCGGGCGCATGATGGCGCGCGGGAAACTTGTAGGCAACGCCGCCGGTGCGAAGGCCCATCTTGAATGCAGAAGTCTTGTTCTGAACGATAACGGCCTCACATCGGCCGTTCCGGAGCTGGAATCAAACGTTGCGGACGTCGAGATGACGCATGAGGCCGCCGTGGGAAAGATAGCCAGGGATCAGGTGGAATATCTCATGATGCGCGGCCTTACGGAAGACGAGGCGGTCGGAATGATAGTAAGAGGATTCCTTGAAGGAGGCATAAGCGGTTTGCCCGATCATCTGAAAAGGGAGATAGACGCAGCCGTCGAAAAGGCGAACCTCGGATCGTGATGTATTCAATGTTCGCTCATGTAAAACGTTCCGATAGTTTTATTCCGTATCATTCATTGAACCGTACGAGAATATGGCGAAGGGCAGGCCGATGATAAGCGAGAGAGATCTCGAACTGAATGAATCTCTAAAGAACATCAAGCATGTTATAATAGTGATAAGCGGCAAAGGAGGCGTGGGAAAAAGTACGGTCTCGTCCAACCTAGCCATGTCACTGGCGATGAAAGGCCACAGGACCGGAATAATGGACATCGACATACACGGGCCGAACATACCTAAGATGTTCGCCGTTGAAGAAGATCAGGTATTCATAGAAAACGGAAAATTGGTGCCGGTCTCGGCCGCGCATGGTCTGAAGATCATGTCAATGGCGTTCCTCCTCCCGGAAAAGGATGCTCCGGTCGCATGGAGGGGTCCTGTGAAAACAGGGCTCATAAGACAGTTCTTAAAAGACGTCGCCTGGGGAGAATTGGATTATCTGGTGATCGATATGCCTCCCGGAACAGGCGATGAGGCCATCTCCGTGGTCCAGCTGATACCGAAGGCAGACGGTATGGTCGTCGTCACAACACCGCAGGACGTTGCATTGCTTGACAGCAGAAAGTCCGTGGTGTTCGGAGCACAGACGAAGATACCGATCATCGGAATGATCGAGAACATGAGCGGATTCATATGCCCGCATTGTAAAGAATGTTCCGACATCTTCAAAGCGGGCGGCGGCGAAAGGACCGCGACTGACATGGGAATACCGTTCCTGGGCCGAATACCGATAGAACCGGGCATCGTTGTAAGCGGTGACACCGGAGTACCGGTTGTCATATCATCACCGGATTCCGGATCGGCGGTTGCTTTCACGGATATAACAGAAAGGATAATCGAAGCAGTAAGGTGAGCATTTGAAGATATGCGTCTTAGCGGAAGGAGATTCGCTTTCATCCTACGTGGCGGATGATTTCGGACACGCACCGTATTTTTTGATCGTTAACGCGGATACAATGGAATATGAGGCTGTGAAGAATGAGTTCGTGAACACCGAAGGCGCCGGTATGAAGGTCGCCGACGCCGTGATCGGTTTTAATGCGGATCTTGTGATAACCGGCGGCATCGGACCTCACGGATACAATAAACTGACGGCCGCCCGCATCACCGTATCCTTTGACGAAGAAGGTACGGCAGAAGAATGCATAAAGAATGTGAAAAGACGATTGGAACACATGAAGAAGTTCGAATAGAACATCTGTTCCCGAAATCCTTTTTGATGATAATGTATCATATTTGAAATGCGGTTTTGAAATGCGTTGACCTATAAGAAGGGATAAAAATTTAGGAAGAAGAGGAGGAACCTCCTCTCCTTCCGTTTTTAAAGGTTTTTCCGCACGCCGATCACGACTTCTTGCGGAGGAGGAGGAATGCTCCTATCGCCGCAATGATCACGACCGCCACTACTACCAGGATCCACCACGGGAACGGGTCGTCGTCGTCTTCTTCAGCCATTCCCAACCATTCAAGATCGGTGTCCATGCACACAACATAGATGTTGGCATTTGTCATGGAGCTCGTTATCACGAACGAACCCGTGAATGCATGGGGTCCCGAGAGGGGCTGGGGAAGGCGATCCGTTTCCGTGAACAGGTCAAGATCATCGATGTCAGGAGACACCACCGCGTATATCAGAATGGTCGCACCGTTCGGTACTTCCGTTATGGCGAATGTACCGTTCGTGACGAACGCGGACCTTTCAGAGCCGCCGTTTATTCTGTATGTTACTTCGGCTTGTCTAAGGAGTTCCACCTGTGTCACAGCGTCTATTGATCCCTGGATCAGGAAGACCTGTCCGGATATTGTGTGCGTCGTGACCTGAGATACCGGAGTCCAGTGTGCCGTGAGCGTCACATTACCGTCGCCCTTTACCGTGAACGGGAAGGTGACCGTGTTGCCGCTCGCGTCACGCCACGAGACCGTGTATCCGTACCTGACTACGTCCGGTGCAGCGATCGGAGTGATCACATCGGTGTCGATCACGTCAACGACATTTCCGTCGTTCACGAATGTTACCTCGAACACCAGGAGAGCCCACCATGCTTCGAATATCACATCCTCCGTCAGAGTGTGCGGGAACACAGCCGTGTCTCCGTTGTCGAACTTCCACAAGAGGACGTAACCCAGTTTGGTCAGTTCCAGTTCATCTACGGGCATTAGGATGTTACCGGTAAACACGGTCACATCCTGACCGTTGATGAAGGTCGCCGTGAACGGGGTGAGTGTCCAGTGCGCTACCAGCGTGATCGACATCACGGTGTCGTTCGCTGCCAGACTGCCGTATGTGTCGGTCGCCGTTACGACCGTGGTTCCCAATCTCCACTCGATCGTCCAGCCGGCACGGACCGGGTTCTCAGCGGGCAACACCGTGTCATTCCAGAACACTGTTGCGCTCGTTGCCTGTCCTGCGGGCCACACTGCATCCGCATGTCCGCTGTCCCAGTACACTGTGTACGCAATCGCATCCCATCCGGCATTGAGTATTTTGTCCTCAGTTATCGGAGTGGTGAATACGAACGGCACAGTACCGAGGAACCAGCCTGTGAATGCGTATCCGGTCTTGACCGGAGCCGTCGGAACCGTTGCGAGGTCGCCGTGCTCTACGGATTGTGTTGCGTGCAATACGGAGTCAGAGTAGAATCTGACCTCATACACGTTGATCTCCCACTGTGCGGTCAGAGTGATCGACACCACTGCATCGTTCGCCGCCAGCTGGCCGAATGTCTGTACTGCGGTCACTGGTATGTTGACTGCGGTTACACCATCGAACGTCAGGTTCCATCCGGTGAGCGTCCAGCCTGTGCGGGTCGGGTTCTCAGCAGGCAATACCGTGTCAGCCCACGTCACCGTCTCGCTTGAAGACTGTCCTGCGGGCCAGACCGCGTCTGCGTGCCCGGCGTTCCAGTTCACGGTGTATATGTTCGCGACCCACTGTGCGGTCAGAGTGATCAACGTTACACCATCGTTCGCTGCCAGGTCGCCGAATGTCTGTCCTGCGGTCACCGGTATGTTGACTGCGGTTACACCATCGAACGTCACGTTCCATCCGGTGAGCGTCCAGCCTGTGCGGGTCGGGTTCTGAGTCGGTAACACTGTGTCGACCCATGTCACCGTGTCGCTTGAAGACTGTCCCGTGGGCCAGACCGCGTCTGCGTGTCCGGTGTTCCAGTTCACGGTGTATGTGACCTCAGCCCACTGTGCGGTCAGCTCGATCAGCGGTACGCCGTCGTTCGCCGCCAGCTGTCCGAATGTCTGTCCTGAGGTCATCGGTATGTTGACCACTGCTACACCGTTGAACGTCACGTTCCATCCGGTGAGCGTCCAGCCTGTGCGGGTCGGGTTCTCAGCGGGCAATACCGTGTCAGCCCACGTCACCGTTGCGTTCGCTGCCTGTCCCGTGGGCCAGACCGCGTCTGCGTGTCCGGTGTTCCAGTTCACGGTGTATGTGTTCGCGACCCACTGTGCGGTCAGAATGATCGAATCCACAGTATCGTTCGCCGCCAGTTCGCTGAATAAGGTGGTTGCCGTTACGGCCGGTCCGGAAACGGTCTGAACGCCGTCATGGACAAGTATCCATCCGGTGAGTGTCCAGCCTGTGCGGACCGGGTCCTGAGCAGGCAGAACCGCGTCATTCCACAGTACCAAGGCGGACGCAGCCTGTCCTGCAGGCCATGACGCGCCGGGTATGTTCCATTGGACGGTATACAATTTCGCCCAGTCAGCATAGAGCGTCTTGTCGGCGAGGATCGGAGTGCTGAAGTCAAACGCTGCACCCTGATACGTCCACGCAACGAACTGGTATCCTGTCTTGACAGGGAGAGTTGTCGGAGCGTTTACAGTAGAACCGTGCGGTACTCTCTGTGTATCATGCAGTACACCGTCAGAGTAGAAGCTGACTATGCGCTCTGCCACCCATACGGCCTCCAGCGTTATGCCGGCCACGCCGTCGTTCGCCGCCAGTTCGCTGAATAAGGTGGTTGCCGTTACGGCCGGTCCGGAAACGGTCTGAACGCCGTCATGGACAAGTATCCATCCTGAGAGTAAGTGTCCTGTGTAGGTCGGTGCCACACCGGGCAACAGGTTTGCGTCATTCCACACCACGTTTTCTTTGATCGGGTTGAAACCGGCCGTCCATGCCGCTCCGGTCGCTCCGAGTTCCCAGTTCACGGTGTATGTGTTCGCGACCCACTGTGCGGTCAGAGTGATCGACGGCACAGCATCGCTCGCCGCCAGTCCGCTGAATACGGCGGTTGCCGTTACGGCCGGTCCGGTAACGGTCTGAGCGCCGTCATTGGTGAGTAGCCATGTGAGCGTCCAGCCTGTGCGGACCGGGTCCTGAGCGGGCAGCACCGTGTCATTCCACGCCACTGTTGCGTTCGGTGCCTGTCCTGTGGGCCAGACCGCGTCTGCGTGTCCGGTCTCCCAGTGCACGGTGTATATGTTCGCAGCCCATGTCGCAACGAGTGTCATGTCACCGGTTATCGGGGTCGTGAAGCTAAAGGGAGCACCGAGGTAGGTCCATCCCATGAACGTGCTGCCTAACAGCACCGGGACCGGCGGCTCTGTCGCCGTCTGTCCGCTGGTGATCGTCTGTGAAGCTACAGGAGATCCTCCTGCGGAGTCAAATGTCACCGTATACTGCGGCAACCAGATAGCGGTCAGTGAGATCGACGTTACGCTGTCATCCTGTGCCAAAGTGCCGAAGGTAGTAGTTGCCGCTACCGTTACGGCCGGGACTGCCTGATTGTCAATGTAAGAAAGCTCCCATGCGACGAGTGCATATCCTGCACGTGTCGGGTTCTGGTCGGGCAGAACCGTCTCATTCCACGTCACCGTTGCGCTCGTTGCCTGTCCTGTGGGCCAAGCCGCGTCTGCGTGTCCGTTGTCCCAGTACACTGTGTACTCATGTGCTTTCCACATGGCCTGCATATGAACTAATATGCTTTCTCCTGCCAGAAGATCACTGAAAACATCTGTCGGAAGTACTTCCGCGCCGAGTATTGTACCTTCATCGGTAAACCACGCGAGCTGCCATCCGACGAGTTCATATCCTGGTAGAACAGGATCAACAGCAGGGAACAGATCCGCGCCCGTAGCATTTAAAGGTACACCTTCAAAAGCCTCCATTGCGGATCCGGGCCATGATCCGGGGTGAGCGAGCCATATTATGCTATGTTCACCACTGTTTTGTAGCTGTTGAGTTAGGCTCTGCATAAGAGAATAGATACTGTCACTGTTTTCAAAATCAGATTCCGTCTCATATTCTGCTCTGTCCGCGAATGATACGACAAACGCTGCTGAAACCAGCATCGCCGCGAATATCATTGTTGAACATACTTTTAGTTTCCATGCTTTACTTTGCATCTTAAACACCTGTATTAATTCAAACTCCTTTCACGGGATACAAAATAACGTAAATAAAGGTAGAAGTGAATTTTTGAAACCAGCATTGTAAAAATATATTTAAATAAAATAGTATATTCAATATATTTAAGATATTAGGTTCAATAAAGAGCGACGAAGATCAACGGACATTATTCGCGGCCGACGGTCCGTAACAACAGAAGATTACACAGATTTATGGTTGAAGATATATAAATATATGCCGTAAATGCGCTGAAAAAAACCCGGCGGCAGATCAAATCCCAAATAACTGTCTGTTTTACAATATCCAGACTGTATTCTGCGTTCGGTCTCGAATTGTCTCCGACTCCATATTTTATCGGATTTTATATTGCATCCGGCTTCATATTTGCCCGGTCATATCTTACATCCAGCCTCATCCCGTATGTGAACTCATCTTCCGAACGGCCTCATTTTGCACTGAAACCCGTCTTGCGGCAAATTTCATTTTGTATTCAAACCTATTTTTTGGTAGGTCCAATCTTACATAGTGCTGAATACGGACGACGGACGCTCGGAGTCTGCGTCAGACCGCCCTCTTATTTCCCCAGATCATTTTATGCAGCTGCGGAAGAACTCTGACATTCATTTTTCTCTCGACGGCTTCTTCCGCAAGCGATCTTATGTCCGTGCCGCCGACCGGACTGAGGATGATATTGCATTCGGTTTCATGCGATGAGATGAATGATCCCGCATATTCCATGTCCGAGCGGTCGGCGATCACGAACTTCAGCTGATCCGTGCTTTTCATGTATCTGATGTTCGATTTCAGCATCTTACCGTCCATACCGGACGACGGGCATTTGATGTCCATGCTTATTATTAGGTCCTTACTCGCCGGAACTCCGGATATGTCAACGGAACCGTTCGTTTCCAGAACGATCTTCTTCCCTTCTTTGAGCAATGCATCCATAAGATCGTATACGTCGTCCTGAAGCAGCGGTTCGCCGCCGGTGATGCATATGTTCCTATCATCTTTCGTTCTTTCCGTGATCTCGCGGACGGAAAGCTCCTCGCCGCCTTTGTGAGAATATTTCGTGTCACACCACGAACACGAGAGATTGCATCCGGCCGTTCGTATGAAGAACGTCACGGAACCCATTGTTATCCCTTCTCCCTGAACGGAACGGAACATCTCGCATATTTTCATCGGTATTCGACCTCATCTTCGTATCCGGCGTCCTCAAATCCTTTTGATCTTATCAGACAAGAATCACAATGACCGCACGCTTTCTTTCCGCCGGAGTAGCAGGACCATGTGAGATGCAGCGGCGCGCCCAACGTCTTTCCGGATCTGATTATCTCCGCCTTCGATAAATTGAGGATAGGTGTCACTATTCTTATCGGATGTCCTTCAGCGCCGGCTTTTGTTCCTTTCGAGAGCATTTCTTCGAAAGCGGTGAAGAACTCTTTCCTGCAGTCCGGATAACCAGAGTAATCGACCGTGTTGGCGCCTATGTATATCATGTCCGCGTCGATCGATTCGCAGATGCCTGCGGCAATGCTCATCATTATGATGTTCCTTGCAGGAACATATGTGTCCGGAATGTCATTGCCTATGTTCTTCCTGTCCTTTTCGATGTTGTTCGAATCACCTATAAGAGAAGAGCGGAACGATGACATGTCCATATTCACTATTATATGTTTTAAATTGTAATACTCGGCCGCCGCCTTCGCCGAATCCAGTTCACGCGAGTGTCTTTGACCGTATTCGAAAGTCAGCGCAACCGTTTCATTTCCGTCGTTCAATGAATGAGCCAGCGTCACTGTTGAATCTAACCCTCCGGATAAAAGAACAACGGCTTTCGGCATCTTCGGACGCTCCGTATCACAGTGATTCCGAATACCAGGCGGTCTGTCCTCTCTCCTCGTCCAGACCTATCCACAGTTTTTTCACGTTCTTAGGGAAGACCACCGCTGACAATAATTTCTTCGCGATCAGTTTGCTCATCTCTTCCGCCGTCGTTATATCGATGTCCAATATCAGAACATCCTCTTTAGGAAAAACGTAGCGTTTGCCGCACGTCATTACTTCAACCTCTTTAGCTGACTCGGTCACGCTAACGTTTTCAGTGTTTCTCGGCAGCAGCGTCTTATGGTCCATCTCCTCCGCCGCGGCCTTCAGCGCTTTTTTTATGTCAACGAAATCCATTACCATTCCCGTTGCGCCGATCTCTCCTTCGAGGCGTGCGCGGACTATGTACGAATGACCGTGCAGCCTTGAGCATTTCTCATGACCCGGAATGAAATGGCAAGCCGAAAACCGTATGCCCGAATGTGCGCCGTCGATCTCTATGATCATTTGTTTCACCTTGTGAGTTTCATCGCAAGAGCTATCGAATCCCGATAATCTGTTTTTACCCTTGACGTGTCTACGAACACCTTATTCATATTTATCACAGGCGCACCCAATGCTTTTGCGTTGCCTAAAAAATGCAATGTCCTGAATATTATGTTCCCGGATATGCCGTCCGGTGCGATGATCAGGTCGGCATAATCCGCGGCCGATTCTATCAGTATACCGGCGTCGTAGGCGTCATATCCCTTCGATCTCAGTAATTCGGTAAGCTCGGCGGCGTCATCCATTGTCCTGTCAACAGTCTGATCCCTTCCTCTGTCATCTTCCCTTCCGCCGGACATTACCGCTATCCTTTCTCCCATTCCGATGCGTTTCATCAGTTCAATATTCTTTATTGCCAGCATGTATTTCTGATGTACGGTCCGGCCTTCATCGATACCCGCCGGCGCAACGAATATCATTTTCCTCCCGACCGGTTCAAGGAGAACCGTCCGCTGAATTTCCGATAATTCGAATGTCTCTTTCATAAGCGGCAAAAGTACGGATGACGGCATATCGCCGCGTACGGCCGCGTCTATGGCGCCGTTCTTCAGATCGCTGATCAAATCAACGGGATCGTCGTATATCGACACGTTCCCGAAGGCGGATGCGCTCTTCTCCACGTATCCGTGGTTCGAGCCCTTTCCTATTCCGACGGTGACGCCTTTTGGTATATCCTTCAAAAGGCTGTCGTAAGTGAACATGGAAGAACCGTATGCCGCTGTTGCTTTTAACTTTAGTTCAAATGATGTTACATCATCAGATAAGTTGCATCATAATTCGCTGCGTATAACATCGAATTCGTAATCATTCCAGTTGCGGAGGCCGATCGCGATCTCTGCTTCCTGAGGCGTAAGTATCGGTTTACCGTATCTTGCGGAATCATCCATGGCCAGTCTCGGGCATGCAGTGTTCACGTACGCATCTACCCTGTACGGAAGCAGAGAGTCGGGCGTTATCTCATTCATTATCACTTTGTAAGCTTTTTTACCGGCCGATGTGATCTTTTGCATAATGTCATTGGCAATAGCGTCCCTTCTCTGTCCTGTTTTCGAAGAAACTATAACAAGAAATGAATCGGCATCCTTTGCTTTCTCCGTTGCCGCGAATCTTTTTCTTAGTATGCGGTCGCGTACATCGTCCACCGATCGTAATTCACAGTTCAGCGGGTTGAAAACCTTGATCTCCTTTCCAACGCCGAAGGCCGCCGCCAGCGGATGGAAGTCACCTTCGCCTATGTAGAGGAAACAATCCGCTTCATTCATCACGGATTCCGCGGCGCTGCAGTTACAGCCGATCACCTGTCCATCGTATTTGATGCGCTTATCTCCTTTTCCGATGAGAACCTTTTTCCCGAGGCTTTCCAGAACATTCTTTATTATGTCGATGGCGTCTATGTACTGAACGGTTGCCAGTAATCCTATATTTTCAGGGAGCGAATGTGCGATCTTCCTTATTCCTTCCGTGATGTTTCCGCTGTCTCTGAGGTCTGCAAAGACTTCGATGAAAAGTACGTTCCCGTTCACCGGCATCTCCGGGATCGGTGAATGTCCGAAGTGTATAAGGCCGTCGGATATCTTTCCGTGATCAGCGTAAATATCGCAAGCGCCGTAGCAGGGATCTCCGATTATGGTGACGTTTGCGCCATTAGAAACAATGTGATCGGCGATCTCCGTTGCCCTTATCTTCAATCCTTCCGGAAGCTGGACCGCTACCGATGAAAGTTTCTTTTCGCGTATCCATTCCGTCACATGATCAAGGCGCAGATCGAACATGCTTACGCTATCAGTTCTTTGCCCTGTTCAATGTCTATGTAACACGGGGTCGGGTATTTCATGGACGCTTTCCATAACGCTTCTTTGGCAAGAGCGAAATGAGCCGGTCCGCATCTTATCGTCATTATCGGCTGACCGTGCTCCATCCTTGCCGCCGTGCCGACGTTCTTACCGAAAGCGCCTCTCATGCCCGATGATACACGGTCCGCACCCGCTCCGGTCGCCAGTTTGTTCTCTCTCAAAACTATGTGAGGATATGCTCTTACTCTCAGGTGATAGTTCGCAACGCCTGCTTTCTTGCTCATTATCTTGTTGGCGGCAACGCGGCCCGCTTCCAATGCCGTGTGCCGGACCTGTACGCGGTTCTCCACTTTGAGCGTGATAGTCATCGGGAATTCCAAAGATGAGCTTCCCATATCATATTGTGAGATCCTGTTGTTCGGAACACCACCCATATACTTTCTGCGGGTAAATGCCTGACCTTTGACCTGTCTGTACATCACTGCGGGCTTCCTTGCCATATATTATCACCGATGATAGTCTGATGAAAGCAGACAATCCTAAAGACATATATAAGGACTCTTGCTTCACCGCTCCCGAAAGACCCGCGGATCATTGAGACAACGGAGAAAATATCTCATTCTTCGTACATCATTATGCGAACATTGCATAACAGACTGAGGAGTTTAAAATATTACGTTCGCGTTATAGAATCGGAATAAAGTGATATGAAATGCTCAGCATAACCGTAAGATCGGAAGGAGAGGATGAACGGATTCCCGTGACCGTTGCGTCCGATGTAATGAGAAGCATTCAGTTGCTGCTGACACATATAGGCGAATCCTTCATATCCGAAGAATTCGGATCATACGGCCGGCCGTCCAGCGCTTTCGTGAAAAGGTTCACACTGTACATAGATCCCGACGGCGGCATATCTTTCGGCGCTGAGAAGGAAAGGAGCGAGCTTGTGAACAAGACCGCTTCTTTACTCACAGCGGTTCTGGAGAACACCGGCGCCGGAACATACTGGATGGAAGACGCGTTCAGTGATCCGGTCTACAGGTCCGTGATACTTTACGATCTTATGCAGCTTTCAAGATGTCTGTCCGCTGACGAAGGATACACACTGCAGTTCGAGCACAACGAAAAGAAAGGAACGTTCGCGCCTATTGACATGAACAAAGCACAGGCGTTCCTCGAGAGGAGCGGAACATCGCACGGGAACGTTGTCGGCATATTGAACAGTGTTCAAACGAAAAGGAACGTTCCGATGTACGGATTCCTCGTGGGCGAGGAAAGGGTCAAAATATCACTGAATTCAAAAGAGATTGAAGATCACGCCGCAAAATATGTGAACCGCGCCGTTCTGGTGAAAGGGACGCTCAGATACGCAGAAAACGGAAGGTTGTCGGAGATCTCGGACATCGTTTCACTGGAACCGTTTGACAAAAGACCGTTCACCCGCATCATATCCGCGGAACGTGACATACTTCTCTCAAAACCGCTGGAAGCAAACGTTTCTTACGATGCGGGGAACAGAACCTGGAAACTCAGTTATCCCGATCTCGGGATGACCTCGTCCGATCAGGATTGGGATGTTGCGGTTGCGGGATTCCATGATTATTTCGTATTCCTTTGGGAAAACTATTCAACGAAAGAGAATAACGAACTGTCGGAAGAGGAGATCGAAGTGAAGGAACTTCTGTCCTCAATGGTGAACAAAACGGAATGATTTACATACAAGTACGCAATGAACGGCGATGACCATGTCCCGCAGAATGCAGCGCGCCGAGATCTCGGGAATAGCAGAAATCCGGATCAATAAACTGATGGCGATGTCCAAAGAACGGGCATCCTCCGGTGATCTTGCACTTGCAAGGAGATATGTTGATCTGGCAAGACGCATAAGTATGAGAACGAAGACGAAAATACCTAAAGAGCACATATACTGCAAAATGTGCTTGACGCCGATGGTTCCGGGCACATCACGTATAAGGCTGAGAAACCATAAGGTGACAATGAGATGTCTGGAATGCGGCGGTCTGAAAAGGATCCCGTATCTGAGGGAGCAGAGAGAATGACAGAAAAGGAAGCTAAAAAGGAGATAATGCGCAGAGCCGCCGACATGGCGGCAACGCTGCATGTCGGAAAGGACGGATTGAAAGAAAGCATCTTTGAAGAGCTTAAGGCGCAGATCAAGTCGAACAGGATAGTCAAAGTTAAAGTTCTTCCGAGTTCCGAATCCGAGACTGCGGATATTGCCGACGCTCTGTCGGAGGCCACGGATTCCGTGATCGTCGATGTGCGCGGAAATGTTCTTATCCTTACCGACAAAAGAACATGGACCTCCCTTTCACAGAAGAAATTCTGAGCTGATCGTATGATAGACGTCAACATCATAAGACAGGATCCGGAAAAGATCAGGGATATGCTGAAGAACAGGAATTATCCTTACGACGCATTGAACGGATTCCTTGAGGCCGATGAGGAATGGAGACTGCTCACAGATAAAGGGAACGCATTGAGAAAGGAAAGAAATGATGTTTCCAAGCTTATCCCTGAACTGAAAGGAGATAAGAAAACAAAGAAGATAGATGAGATGCGCCTTGTGTCCGATAAGATAAGGGAAATTGATTCAAGGCTCGCCGAACTTGACGGCATCAGGGAAGAGTTTGTCCTTAATATTCCTAACATTCCCCATCATACGGTTCCCTTGGGAAAGGATTCGAATGATAACGTGATCGTCGGACAGCACGGAGTTTTACGAAAATTCGACTTCGAACCGAAAGAGCATTACGAGATCGCGGAATCATTGGACATCATTGATTTCGAACGCGGTGTCAAGGTCGCCGGCAGCGGCTTCTACGTTCTGAAGGGAGATGGTGCGAAGCTGGAACGAGCACTGATAAATTATATGCTGGATATGCACGACGATCAGGGTTACAAAGAGGTGTTCACGCCTGTCATCGTCAACAGGGACGCGGTCATAGGTACGGGACAATATCCGAACATGAAGGATGATATGTACTGGATAGAACGTGATGATCTGTGGCTCAACCCGACTGCCGAGGTGCCCGTTACAAACATGCACAGGAACGAGATATTCGACAGGAACGAATTGCCGATATCTTATACCGCTTATTTACCTTCATTCAGACGTGAGGCGGGAAAGCATTCGGACACCAAAGGGATAATCAGAGTTCATGAATTCAACAAGGTGGAGATGGTCAAGTTCGTTCATCCGGACGGTTCGTTCGATGTTCTTGAGGAACTCAGAGAAAATGCGGAAGAGGTCATCAGAGGACTGGGCCTTCCTTACCGCGTAATTCTGTTATGCACCGGAGACATGGGATTCGCGGCGGCCAAATGCTATGACCTCGAACTTTATGCACCCGGAAAGAAAGGATGGCTTGAAGCTTCCTCTTGCTCATGCGTCTCTGATTTCCAAGCACGAAGAGCAGGAATAAAATTCCGTCCGGAACCTCACCTGAAGAGTGAGTTCGTCCATACTCTGAACGGATCGGGTCTTGCATTACCGAGGACCATGGCCGCCATACTGGAGAACTGTCAGAACAAGGACGGTACGGTAACCATACCGGAAGCATTGAGACCTTATATGCGCGGCCGAGAGATAATCGGCCGATGAATATACAGAAGTGTTCACTTCATTGTGATAACCGTTAATGTAAAATTAAAATTTAGGAAGAAGAGGAAGGTTTTCCTCTTCTTCCCGTTTTAAAGGTTTTTCGGCTTGCTTATGCTCTCATGCGGTGGAATATGAATACTCCCACTGCCAGAGCCGCCACTACTGCCGCCACCAGGACCAATATCAGCAATCCTGAGCCGTCGTCAGAGTCCAGTCCGTGCCAGTATATCGCAGTCTCCGTGCACAGCACATACACATTAGCATCCGTCATCGGGCCGTTGACCAAGAACTCTCCCGCGAAGTGGGGAAGGCGGTTCAGGTCGTCGAACAGTTCGAAGTTTCCGTCGCCGAAGACACCGAGTATCTTGACAGTGGAACCGATCGGTACTCCCTCGATGATGAATTCACCGTTCTCGTTCACGTATACGTTGCTGTTCCTTACATCTACGATCGTGTACCAGATGTACTCGATGTTCATGAGGACCTCCGTCTGCGTCACACCGTCTATCGATCCGAGGACCTGGAAGACCTGTCCGGTTATCGTGAACGTTATGACCGCATACTGCGCCGTTACCGTCAGATCGGATGTGATGTTGTCGAATCTTACATCCCAACCGGCGGGGTTGAATCCTTCTCTGGGCGGTTTTTCGGGTGCAGTTGCCGCTGAACCGTGGTTCACGGTCTGTACGCTCAGAACCTCATCATTCCAGTCAACGAATGTCACCGTGTATGTCTTTATGGACCAGCCTGCGGTAATTGTCACGTTGCTGACGATCGGTGTGTCGAATTCAAACACATTGCCGGCAAGGAACCAACCGGTGAAGTTGTATCCTTCTTTGGTCGGGTCTTCCGCAGGCCTTGCAACCGTGTTTCCATGGTCTACAAGCGCATCCGGTACATCAGAACCGCCGAGAGAGTTGAACGTCACCGTGTATGTTATGATCTGCCATTCTGCAATCAGTGTTTTGTCCTCGAATATCAGAGTGCTGAAGACGAACGCAGTATCGTTACCGTGAAGGAACCAGCCGAGGAACGTGTGTCCTACCTTTTCCGGTTTCTCAGGTTCGACCGCTGCTGAGCCGTGGTCCACGGTCTGCGTCACTGTGTCATCGCGGTCAACGAATGTTACCGTGTATCTTATGATTTCCCAGTGTGCAATCAATGTTTTTTCGCTGACTATCGGAGTGTCGAAGTCAAACATGGAATTGTTGTGGAACCAGCCGACAAGGGTGTATCCTTCTTTGGATGCCTTGGGCTCATTAACCATGTCTCCGTGCTTTACGAGTTCATATTGCACCGCTGCAACGCCGCCGTTGGAATCGAACGTTACCGTGTATACTATTCTCTCATACTCTGCTGTTACCGTCAGATCGGATGTGATGTTAGCGAAATCCGTGTCCCATGCAGTGAAGTTGTATCCCACTCTGGGCGGAACCTCAGGCGCAACCGCTGCTGAGCCGTGGTCCACGGTCTGCGTGTCTATAACATAATCCTTATAGTCAACGAATGTGACCGTGTATGTTATGATCTGCCATTTTGCAACAAGTGTTATGTCGCTGTCTATCTGGGTGTTGAAATCAAACGGATAACCGTCTAAGTACCAACCTTTGAACGTGTGTCCTACTTTTGTCGGGTCATCGATGGGTTTCGCAACTGTTTCTCCGTGCTCTACCTCTTGTGACTCAACATAAGAACCGCCATTGGAATCGAAGGTTATATCGTAGAACATCGTATCATCTCCGCCATACAAAGCTCCGTTTCCGTTGTCATTCGAGCTGTTGTTCATAACCACGAATACCGTGGCGATCAGCGCAACAGCTACAACTACTGAACCTATTACATAGTGTAACTTCTTTTTGTCGTGCATATTAAAAACCCCATCCGTTTTTAACCATCTGACGAATATTAGTTGTCATAGATAAAGTAAAAAGTATCAATTATGATGTTGGTATACAAATAATATCATGCCTGAAAATAGACCGTGAAACTAACGTTTTTTTTGATTTTTGAGATGATTTTTCACGTACTAAAAAGCTTGTTAGACGTACTGGCAGGCATCCGGATGTCTTATTCTTTATGAAAAGGCGGTAACCTTCGGATCTGTTTTTTAAATCTGCACCGGGATATCGTAAACCTTGGATTTCTGCGTATTGACGTCATTTTCAAGTGTTTTTTCATATCTGCGGAATATCACGGAGTTCGGCGCGGATCTGACCGCGGTTCCCGGTGAAGAGATTGAAAGAAAAGAAGGGTTTTCATACACTTTCGGATCGCGTTTTATGCGGGCGTTTCCCTATTGAGAATATATAATATAAGAAGAGAGCAACAGAACAATGCTTCCGTGCGCTTTTCTTTTCAAGATCGTTTGCCGTAGACGTATACTGCAGCGGCATCGATATCATCGGCATCCTATCGGAAAGTGTTTTGATCTCGTTCGTATGAGCATCAGATCTTCATCTCATCCAATCTCTTTATGAGACCTTTCACATCAATGTCCGTATCTGATGACAAAAGCTTCTTTCTCAGCATCTCTTTGCCTTCGGATAACGCCCGGGATGATATTCCGTAGCATCCGGACACATGCGCTTCTATGTACGCCGCCAAAAGGTCGCATGTTTTGATCGGTTTGTTATCGGCGCTGCCGAACGGGTCGTTTATCAGTTCAAGGAAATCATCATGCCATGCTTTCGGAAGCAGCGGCATCAGAGTGTCGGATATCTTCTCCTTCTCGTATTCCGCAAGCAGTTCTTCCAAACCGCCGATGTTCTTCTTCACCGGCGAAACGACATCCTTCGTCAGAACCTCCGGAAGATCGTGGAACAATGCGGTGAAATAATCTTTGTAGATCTTGTCATCATCCGCCCCTGTGTCGAGATCGTGAAGATATATCATATTCGCAACCATCAGCATATGACCGAGCACAGTTGTCTGCGGTATCCTCGGAGCTCTTGCCCATCTCTGCTGAAATCTAAGCTGCCCGCACAGGTCGATAAAGTCAAATGCGTCTTTTCCGAAGAATACGTTTATGACGCCCGAGATATCCGCATATTCCTTGATCTGCCGTTCTATGTCTCCTTTTGTCTTCTCAATGCCGTACATCGTCTGATTGGCATTGTATACGAGTTTGAATTCCCATGACGTTGCGAGATAATGTGCCGCTTTGATTATCCTGTCCTCTTTGGACGTCGTCTCCTTTTTCAGGTATTCCGCGAAACGCCGCCTGAATCCCGGCTCCGCGTGCGGAACGCGTTCATCGAAATCCTTGATTATGAAATCGTTAACCTCGTCTCCCTTTTCCCTTACCATTCGGTGGAATAACTGCGGTTTGAGATCGGTCAGCGCAATTCTCTGGAGAAAGGAGAACATCGCATTCTCTATAAGCCGCCGCCAGTCAATGCTCTCATTTTTCTCGGATTCCTCGAATTTTGCGAGAACCCACGCTATCACCATCTTGTGCGCCTGTTTGTCCAGTTCGGTAAGTTCCGCCGGTCTCAGGTGGTCGTTCCATCTCCGCATGTTCGCAGCGTCAAAGAAACAGTATATCAGGTCCATATCCATTGCTTTGCCCATATCAACTCAACCGAAAGTACAGGGGCTTACGCCCCCGAAAAAGGATTTTATACAGACCTGTTGACCGCGCCTATTATCTGCGCCACCTGAAGAAGACCGGTGTCCTCTTCCTTACCTATCATGCCCTTGAGGCCGTCGACCCTTCCTTTGTAAGCGGCCGCATTCACTGCGCTCATCTTGCCTGCTTTCTCTCTTTCGTTTATGGTGTCGACCGCTTTGGTCATAGCTTTTCCGAGCTGTGTGTTGCCGTATTGTGATTTCTTCACAGCGGCCTTTTCAACCTCAGCGCTCTTCTTCTTTTTGCATCTTTTGAATAACTTGTCCAGGAAACCCATTGTATCACCTCTCGAATGTTTTCAGGCCGCGATTTGTGCCCGATTTCATTATACGGTTGCATAATGGGCATCAGACTATGCATTTATAATGTTTCTTGAAATAATGCGTCATTTAAGACCGGTTTTATAAAAACAATGTTATGAATGAATGTATGGCACAGTAATTTTGTTAACGCTGCTTCTCCGTTTTCTTTGTCATTGATCTCCGCGTTCATTGTTTTGCCGATCGTTCTGTATACGGTCGGGAACGTTTGCGCCGGACCGTTTCAGCGTGCGTGTAGTTCACAGCGTTAACTTTCAGACGTCTGCGGAAAATGCGTTTGCGGAACAGTAAAACATAATATGCAGATAATGAATCATCGGCACCATGAAAATATCCGAAAGGCTCCGGAGAGTGCCGGTCTCCGGGATAAGGAAGATGTTCGACCTCGCCGGCTCCGGTTCGATAAACCTCGGTTTGGGCGAACCTGATGTCCCTCCTCCGGGTGAAGCGCTGATCGGCATGAGCGAAGCCTCTTCGAAAGGCATGAACGGATACGGTCCTACGCCCGGTATAATGCCGCTCAGAGAAGCGGTTGCGTCACGTTACCGTGAATACGGAATAAGGGCTGAGAACGTAATGATCACACCGAGCGGCACCTCTGCGCTCATGGCCATAACACAGTCGCTCGTTGATGCCGGAGATGAAGCCCTTATACCCAGTCCCGGATTCGTTGTGTACGGACCGCATACGGCACTGTCTTCCGGAAAAGCGGTTGAATATAAACTTACGGAGAATGACTTTCAGCCGGACATCGATGACATACAGAATAAAATAACAAAGAAAACGAAGGTCATCTTTCTCAACTATCCGTCGAACCCCACCGGAAGCGTTCTCAGCGAAGCGTCTTTCAAGGCCATACGCGACATCACCTCCGAACACAGTATAACCGTGATATCCGATGAAGTGTACGAACCGTTCGTGTATGATGACAGACATGTATCGTTCATATCGGAACTTGACAATTCGGTGATCGTGAACGGCTTTTCGAAGATGATGTCGGTCCCCGGATGGAGAATGGGTTTCATTGTTGCCAATAAAGATGTTATACCCGATCTTACGAAGATGTCGTATCATATGTGCGCATGCCCCGGTATGCCGGCGCAGTACGGGATATTGAATGCCATGCCTTCTGTTGACAGATATCTGGATGAGGTTCGCACCGTGTACAGGAAAAGAAGGGATCTCATTGCTTCGCGCATAAACGGTATTGACGGTATGAGTCTGAATGTTCCTAAAGGTGCATTCTACGCCTTCCCGGGGTTCTCATTCGATATCACGTCCGATGAGTTTGCGATGAAACTCGTTGAGAACGGATTGATATGCGTTCCGGGTTCCGCTTTCGGTTCATACGGAGAGAAACATCTGAGGTTCTCATATGCGGCCGATGAGCAGAAGATAAGTACAGGTATGGACATTCTTGAAAAGGTCGCAAACAGTATTAAGAGGTGATAACTATGACAAAAAATGAAAACGAGGAAACAATAAACGATCTTTTTGCAGAAAATCAGGATGTGCCTCCTGAGTTACAGTTATGGGAAAAGAATCCCAAAAGAACGCATCTTATCAGAGACATCTGGTTTAACCAGATGAACGAGCAGGTCGATGAGGAAAATGAGATGCCGGAAGAGGCGAAGCGCGAACTTCTTTTCATGATGGCCGTGAACTCCGTTCTCGACATAGTGATGGAATCGCTTCCCGAAGATCGGGCGGTCAGTTTCTCATATTTTCTGGATCATATGCTCGGGCTCACCGCCGCCAACCAGAGATACGGCGTTGATCTGCTTGAGACGAGTTATGAGATTGTTGCGAAAGTATATCGCGAAGATTATGACACCGATGAGGAATTCGAAGAGGCCGTCATGGAAAAGGAAGAGAAATGGTGGACCGTCGGCAAGCAGCAGCTTGGCGGCAGAAGTCCCAACGATGTTATCGCGGAAGCGCTGAGCAGGTACGGACTGAACAGATGAGAACAGTGAGGACATCTGCGCCCGGTAAGCTCATCATACTCGGAGAGCACGCAGTGGTGTATGGAAAACCCGCCGTTGCCCTGGCAATCGACCGCAGGATAACGTGCACCGTCAGCTTGTCTTCCGAGACCGTCATCAACGGAAGGGCGTTCGATGCGAACAAGCATCCTTACTTTGATCATATGATGAGATACAGCAACTCTCCCCTCAGGATCGAAACAGAAAGCGACATACCTTCAGGTTCAGGATTGGGTTCATCGGCGGCGCTCTCTTCGTCGTTCCTGAAAGCTGTCAGCGTCATGAACGGTGTACACATAGATAACAAGAAACTCGCAACGGATGCTTTCCTTACGGAATACAATGTGCAGGGCAGAGCGAGCCCGTTGGACACATCGGCAAGCACCCACGGTAACGGCGTATCACTCAACGGCCCGGAAGAATCCGGAGAGCATCTGTGGGATATAACGATGAATGAGAACACATGGTCTGTCAGAAACGTGAAGATACCGAAGATGACCATGGTCATCGGTTACACGGGATTGCATGCGGCCACGGGTCCGCTTGTTGAAAAGGTCCGAAGATACAAGGACAAATGTAAATTCGCATCCGATATCGTGGATGAGATAGGTCAGACTACATTGGAAGGAATGGATGCTCTCAGAAAAGGCGACATCGCTGAGCTCGGTGATCTGATGACGAAGGATCATAAACTTCTGTCGATCCTCGGAGTCTCATGCAATGAGCTGAATAAGCTTGTCAATGCTTCCCTCAGGCATTCATACGGCGCCAAACTCACCGGCGCCGGAGGAGGAGGGAGCATGATCGCGCTTACCGACGAACCGGAAAAGGTCTGCGAGGCCATAAGCTTACGCGGCGGAACACCCTTTATCGTAAAGACCGGCGAACCCGGGGCCCGGGTTGAATGAGTTCCGGATCATATCAGATCTTCGAAACCTTCGACGATCTCCGGATATTTCTCCTTTATCGCTTTCAGAAGATTGTGTACGTTGACCTCTCCTATGTCGGACTCGCCCATCATCTTTACCAGATCGTCTAGAACATCGTCGGACAGTGACGCGAACCTTTCCTTTGCCATCCAGTTGCGGTACAGTTTGTCTTCCATCCTGTCGCGCCACATCTTCTCGTACGGCTTCAACGCGCTCTTGGAGAAATCGCCATTCTTCGCGCAATCCGTTAACACTTTGCCGGCGTACATACCGGTTCTGCAGGCGTGCGCTATTCCGCCCCCGGTTATAGGGTCTATGATCCTTGCCGCATCACCTACCAGAACAAGGTTGTCTGCCGTTGATTCCTCAAGACCGGGGCATGTGGATACGCCGCCTCCGACGATCTCCAGTATCTGACCGTTCTTCAGGCGTTTGTCTTTCTCGATGAATTTGTCCAGATAATATTTGGGATCCGATCCGTGTTTGCATTTTGCAACCTGCACGCCTATTCCGACGTTGGCGATACGCTCTCCCTTGGGGAATATCCAGATGTATCCTCCCGGTGCAGCCGAACCTATAACAAATTCGCAGTACTTAGGATCGATGTCGATGTTCGCCATCCTGTATTGTATGCATGTGTCGATGTCCTTCGCATCAAGGGATGTGTCAATACCCGCCCATCTTGCGACCTGCGATTCGAAGCCGTCTGCGGCGACTATGCATTTCGCGTGTATTTCGATCTCCTCGCCCATGCTCCTTGCTTTTATCCCGATCAGTTTCCCGTCCTTTTTGATCACGCCGGTGCACCCGGTCCGCATCATGATCTTTGCGCCGGCGACCGCCGCCTGTTCTGCCAAGGCTTTATCGAACTTGTGCCTTTCCAAAACGTAACCGACCTCCGCGCCGGCCTTGCTCTCGTCAAGCTGGAACGTGAAACCGCTCGGCGATCTTATCGTTGCACCTGCCATGTCCGCGCATATCCATTTCGGATCCGGTTCCACACCGATCTCGGACAGCCATTTCTTCGAGACGCCTTCCGCGCATCTCAGCGGCGACCCGATCTCCGCCTTTTTCTCGATCATGATCACATCAAGGCCGCCGAGCGCCGCATATTTGGCCGCCATGCTCCCTCCGGGGCCTCCGCCGACCACTACAATGTCGCATTTGAGTTTCTTCATTCAGGCACGCTCCGTTTCCAATGCGCCGACAGGGCAGAGTTTGACACAGCGCCCGCAATTGTTGCAGTCTTTGTTGAATTCCAGCACATAGTCGTTCAGATATATCGCGTTCTTAGGGCATGAACCAACGCAACACCCGCAATGCAGACACTTGTCGTATGATATCTTCATCATGATCACCTCAGCAATTTTCGTCCCCGTGTCTTGCTTTCCATTCGTCCAGCGGAACGGAGAATTTACTTTCAATTTCAGCGCGGTATTCCGGGCCGCCGTTGTATGCGCAGAACGGTATCACTCTGAGATCGGGCGTCGCATAGTGGACGCCGCATCTCCTTACCCTTTCCACGTCGTAGTTGTAACTGTCCTGGAAGTGCATACCTCCGATCATTATCATTCCCCATGAGAATTCGGCGAGCGTCTCTTTGCTTTTGTCACTCACAATGAGTCTCATGAATTTCATGAACTTCTTCATGGTCATCCCTTCCGGCATCTTGTCTTCGTGTATGCATCCTCTGACCATTTTCAGGATCCTGTATACAAGCAGCTTTTTGAATTTGGCCCTTTCCGCAACCTCCGCCACTGCGTAGAATCCTTTTGACAGCTTCTCCGCGTCGATGAATCTTGTCATTGGCGTTATATTGCCTTTATCGTCGCGGAAAAGATATGTGGCTATGCCGCAGTGCGGATGTGTTGTGAACGTTACTTTATTCACTCCGAGCATCAGTGACGCCAGCTTTGAGATCGGTGCGACCACCGGTACCGGGAACCAGTCGTCCTTCGTCGTGTATCCGGTCTGTTTGCCTTCTTCATATATCAGATCGGGAAGAGTGAACCTTCCTTTCGACAGTTCCTCCTTCGTTATACGTCCGGTGAACGCAACCGGCTGGAAATTGACCGCGCGTATGATGTCCGAGTTCTCAAGTGCGAAATTGATTATGTCGCCTATCTGTTTGTCATTCACTCCGCGGACGATCGTCGGCACAAGAACGACGGACGGAGGTTTTTCAAGTTTTCTTAAATTTTCAAGCACCTTCAGTTTGATGTCGAGCATCTTCCTGTCCCTTGCCTGAATATATATTTCATCGGATACGCCGTCAAATGAAAGGTATATCGTGTTCAGACCGGCTTCCTGTGACGCTTTGAGAAGTTCGAAATCCTTTGCGAATTTGATCCCGTTGGTTGCCGCCTGAACCTGTGCGAATCCCAACTCCTTGGCTTTTTTGATCAGGTCCGTGAATCTCGGGTGTATCGTCGGTTCTCCTCCGGAGAATTGGACCGCGGTGCATTTTATGGGACGCTCGGACCTGAGCATCTTCAGCATCTCAACTATCGTATCATAATCCGGTTCGTAAACATAACCGGCCTGATTGGCGTTCGCAAAGCATATCGGGCAGTTCATGTTGCATCTGTTCGTAAGATCGATGTTGGCGAGTGCCGTGCAAGTGAGCAGATCAAATTCTTTACCGCCGATGTTGACGGAAACGTTCTTACTGGAAATACTCTTGTCCGTCGGGTTTTTGAGGCCTATGCCGTCATAAGCGAACCTTTCCGCCTTCAGGAACAGTTCCGCGTCCGACCAGTATATATCACTGAACGAACCGTGCTCGGGGCACACCTTTTCTATACAGACCTTTCCGTCTTTCTCCGAGAGCGTTGCCGTCAGTAATTTTTTGCACTCCGGACAGATGGACATCGTTTGTTTGGGAAGGCCCTTCTGGACCCCATAGTCTTTAGCGGTCATGATTACCCTGTCTGCTGTGATTGGCCTGAATGCATATAATGATTGCTCATGTGCGCGCGCACCGCGGAAGTTAAGCTAACTGTAATGTGACCTCTAATAATCGTTGGCATAGAGTCATGAAGTATGTACCGAAGACCGATGGATCGCAGAACATCCCGGAAAGGGAATATGCCGTTTGCGATGATAGCCGTCACGCTGCTGATACTCGCCGGATTTTACGGCGTTGTCGCCGCATCGATAGAGAAGACGCAGGACAACATGGACAGCATGCGGGACGAGATGAACTCCGTGAGCGATGCGATGGATGTCGTGAAGGAGGTCGTTGAGAGAGGAATGGGCGAGATGATCCTTGACATGAGCCGTGAAACATCGACCGGAGGTCTTGAGGAAAGATTTGATACGTTCGACGCACGCCTGAAAAAATGGATCGATTTTCAATTTCCGATGAGAGCTGCCGGAACTGTTGTCAGTGTCATCTCATATGACATCGAACTGAGCGTCGGATCGATGAAGGTCGCGTCCGATGACGCGTTCTCGTCAAGCGGCGTCAGTCCGTCGTGTTTCCGTGCGGACGGTGACATCGATCTGAAAATTACCACCTCAGCCGGAAACACGGTCAAACATATGGACGTAAGCGCCGATAGTATGTCGGCGCTCCCGATGCTTCTGCGGAATGCTTCGCTGTTCGAACAATCCATCACCGGTCCGTGGTCGCTGATAACAGAACTGATGACATATCAATTAACATCGCTGGCACAGCATCGCGTGATGTCAGGATACGGCGCGGTGTCCGAGTACGGAGAGAGAGGAACGAATGCGATAATCACCGATAACGATGTGAAACTGGCGTACCGCATAGCGCTGTCCATCGCTGAGACGACGTATCTCCGCACAGTATCGGATGATGAGTTCGATCTCACCTGCAGAGAATACGTGGACGCCGCGGAACTCATCGCGTTCGGCAACGGATACGTGGAAATGGACCTCGGTGCCGTGTTCGCACAGACGCTCGTCGGTATCGCCGACGACCTGATACTGGGATGGATGGACTATTTCATGCTCACGAAGATATTGGATATAGTTGACACTGTGATGGACTCCCTCAGGAAGGCATGGGATTGGATGTACAAAGCGGTCACCGGTAATGAGGTCGAGACCGTGCGGAATTCTCTTATGTCGGCGATGTCCGACAACGGGATACCGGAATCGGAATACCGTTACCTTCTCAACGGATCCAAAGGTACGCTCGATCTCCCTTCCGCGGAGTTTGAGATGACCGGCGTTGGCGATACGGTAATAACAATACCGGAATTCAGCGTATCATTCAATTACCCGAACGTTGACGTTCTGAACTGGAGCGGATGGAACGGTTTCATGAATAAATATCGCTCGGAACGCAACGAGATCAGGGATATGCTTACCATGACCGTGAACATGATAGCCATCGGTCTGGCCGGATCCTACGGACTCGGGACGATAAGGATATCATGCGATCCGTATGACACGGAAGGTTTCTCGGACACTGTCACCAACGCTATACGCACAGCGATCTCGGCGCAGAGATCCGCCGTCGAAGACCGGATGGAGGAAACGGTCAGGCTGGACAGGATCGTCGATCCTTTCTATGTGTCCCTGTATAAACAAATGGAATCGGGCGCCGACAGTCTGTTCGGCATATCCGCAATGAAGAACAATATAAGATCCGCGATAGCGGCAACTGTAACCGACCATGTGAAAAAGGAGTACGGAATGCCCTTGGACCCTTCCGTTTTGGATTCCATCGTTGACCGTATGATGCTCTCGCACGATGTTGTCGACGCCATTGAAGAATATCAGTGCC
Organism: Candidatus Methanomicula labiotermitis; assembly: GCA_009780575.1. Lineage (GTDB taxonomy): Archaea > Thermoplasmatota > Thermoplasmata > Methanomassiliicoccales > Methanomethylophilaceae > Methanomicula > Methanomicula labiotermitis. The sequence goes on along the minus strand of WQZU01000002.1, from coordinate 12,808 downwards.
TCGCGGATGAACGGATGGATATGTTCGAAAGCATATTGAACTCGGTTGAGAAAAACGGCAATTCGCTGTTCAAGGATGTGACCGTGATGCTTATCAGATACGGCATCGACCGGCTCGGTCTTTTTCCGCTGCTTGAAAAGAAGATGATCATGCTCGTCGAAGAGATGGCCGCATACGCTTCTCTTAATGTAATGGGAGTGTATGAACTTCCCTTCGCGGATTCATTCATATTGGATGACGGCAAAGGATCGGTCGTGAAAGAATATGTTTCGCTGGACTGTAACATTGACCTTAACGTGAAGATAGAATCACCAAGCGAGAACAAAGAGAATGTGCACTACGTCGGTTTCTTCGAAGATCGGGAAGCATCTTACTCGTCAATGTTCAGGATACATGTGACCGCCGCCGTGAACTATCGCGCGGAATCTGCGTCCTCGCTTATGATGATGCTCGGAACATATGACGCCGCCGTCAGCGGAGTTTCGTATTCCGAATTCGATATTGCGGTACCTGTCATGAGCGGCTGGGCATTGGCAGGCGTTTATTATGAACCAAGCACAACAGTGATCGGTGACCTCATAGCACTGGCTATGAAGATTATAGAGCCTCTTCTCGGACCTCTTTTCGAACTGATCAGGCTGGCCAAGAGCATCCTCAATACCATTACGAATGCGGTGATGCGCATCGTTGAGTTCGTCGGAGATCTTCTGATGAAACTCTATGACATCATCATGGGTCCGCTCGAAAAGCTGGGAAATCTGATAGGCGACCTTATGGGAGAATTCTTCGGCAACATGGTCACCGACCTCATAATCACGCTTGGAAAACAAACGTTTGGCGTTAACATATACGGACTGAAACTGGAGGTCATAACCGACATAGTCGGAGAGATAAAGAATCGTTCCAGTACCGTCAAGCTGAAACTAACGCTGCCTGTGTTCGGAGTGCTGCTCTGCGTATCACTGGACATAAAGAAGGACAAGGAGTCGAAGTTCGCCTTCTGCGGAGGGATATCCGCAACGGCGGAATCATGGTATCTGGATGTGGTCATCGATCCGTTCATGAAAGTCAGAAAACATATAGTGGAGATAAACGGAACATTCCGCGACACCGACCTGCATGCGGTGATGCCTCAGATCGTCCAATACGATGAACTGGAATTCCGATTGACCGATATACCCTCCCTCAAGAGCATATTGTCCAACATCCCGCTGCCGATACCCGGTGCGAAAGGAAGCCTGGATGCCGGTTTTGAACTGAAGTATAACGTTCCGTATGTTTACGGAGTTGTGATAAACGAATTCGAACTCAATCCGCCCGGTCCGGACAATGATAACGAATGGGTCGAACTGTATAACTCCACGGTCTCAAAGGTCGATCTTGAAGGTTATACTCTCGTTACTTCGTCGAGCGGGAAATCATATGAAATAAAGAACGTGGTCCTCGGTCCCGGCGAGAGAACGGTGATAACATTCCCAGGACAGTTCCTGAACAATAACAAGGAATCCGTGACGCTGTATGATGCTGACGGCCGGGTTGTTGACGTAACGCCGATAAAGTCTGACAGCAAGAATGATGATACGACATGGCAGCGGGAGACCGATGCGTCCGCTAAATGGGTCTTCAAGAAGCAGACGAAGAATGCGGACAACGGAAACAAGTACACCGGCGGCAACCCCATGCGGGCGGCGATAGCCAATTGTGTGATCGACGCTGCCGGCAAAGTGTTCGCGGAAATGGGTATGAAGATCGTCGGACCGGACGGCGTGGCGCTCTTTCTGAAGAGAGTTGTTGAAGTGACCATTGAGAACGCGATCAATATGATAGCCGAATGTGTGGTGAGCGCATCGGTGTTCATTGAGATCGTGGTATCCGATATGAGCGGTTCCGCGCACGCAGGCATACGGTTCTCGATCGCCATCGGTAAAGAATTCGTGAGGGACGGACTGAAATGGATAATAGGTCAGATAACTTCGATGATGAACAACATCGACAATCCCACGGGAATGACGCCGAGGCAGATAATCCACGATGACGTCTATTTCCGGACCATGGTCTTCGCTCAGATCACCACGCCGAAGATACTCGGAAGTATGGGAAACATAGACGGAATAACCGCAGGCGTTTCGATAGAATGCAACATCACCGCTCTGAAGAACCTGTTCGGAAAGGAAGGAGGGAACACATGGAAAGTGCATGCAGGATTGGTCCTTGAAGAATTTCCGAGCCATCTTGTGCCGCCCATGTTCAAAGCGGACTCAGATAAAAAAACGGATATCTGGTTGTTCAGGATCACATTTGAAAAGGCAAAACGGGAGGCCGCCTGACGCGATATCAGCGACGCATGCAACAGAAAACACCGAACTCCGGAATCCGCGTTATCCGGAGCGTTGTTTTTTACAATTTGTTCGGCGTGTGCGTACGCGTTACAGGCGGTTTCCGATAATATTTAAACGTATGACCATATCACATGACATGGCCTCGATACCCACCGTTCTGACATCGGACGAGCTTATGGACAAGGCGTTCCACAGAGCGTCAAAGATCCAAAAGAGCGGTGCGACCGTCTTCGACCAGAAGAAGAAGACGGCGTTGGCAAAGGTCACGGCATCGGGAGACATCATTGTAACGACATTGAGAGAATACGTTGACCGTTTCCCCAGAATGGAAAAGGAAAATGATTTCTTTCCCGAACTGGTGGACATCGTCATCGGCATCGACCAATACAAGCGATCGCTCGGGGCGATGAACTGGGCTGCCAACAGGGCCGAGAAACTGAAGAACGAGAGCCTCAGGAATCTCAGGCGTACAAAGGATCCGGCATACGTGGAAAGCATAAGAAGCGGATTCTACGGCAGACTGTCATCCATACTGAGGCAGATATCCAAGGACCTTATGTTCCTTCAGAACGCCAAGAACAAGTTCAGGACCATGCCTTTCATCGATCCGAACGTTGCAACGGCCGTTATAGCCGGATTCCCGAACGTGGGAAAAAGCAAGCTGGTGTCGGTCCTGAGCACAGCGGCGCCTGAAATAGCGCCGTATCCGTTCACAACGAAGGGAATAATCATAGGGCACATACAGGACGGCTGGAGAAAGTATCAGATCATCGATACCCCCGGACTTTTGGACCGGGACCTTGACGACAGGAATGATATAGAGAGACAAGCCATACTTGCGCTGAAATACCTGACGCATGTGCTCGTCTTCATACTTGATCCGTCCGAATCATGCGGATATTCCATGGATAAACAGCTTGCCCTTCTGGATTCCGTGGAGAAGGGTTTTCCCGGTGTACCGATAATAATAGCGGAAAGCAAGTCGGACATGTTCAAAAGCAGCAGCGACAGGTTCAAATTCTCCGCGGAAACGGGAGAGAACATGGATGAGCTGACTCAGAACATAGTGAGCAGATTGAAAAGAGTGCAGTTCGAGGAATCGGAATGAGCGGAAAGGTTGTCTGCAGCGACAGGATGCAAACTTATTTTGATGAGCTCAGTAAAAAGAACGAGGAATGTTACGCCGTTGCAAAGAAGGCACGGAGAAGAGGTCTCGATCCTCAGCTGAAAGTGGAGATACCTCAGGCGGAGGACCTTGCATCGCGCGTTGAGAAGCTTTTATCGGATTGGAACGTGGAAGGCGTCTCCGACAGTATAAGAAGATTGACCGAAGAGCACGGGAACAGAGAGGTCGTATCATTGCTCATTGCAAAGGAGATCGCAAAAAAACCGGCCGAGAGCAAAGAGAAGGCGATAGACAGAGCGATACGCGTCGGATTGGCGGTGCTTACGGAAGGCATACTTGTGGCGCCGCTCGAAGGATTGGCGGACACGAAGATAAAGAAGAACAGCGACGGCACCGATTACCTGGATCTGATATTCGCGGGACCGATACGCGCCGCAGGAGGAACGGGGCAGGCGATGAGCGTCCTGATAGCGGATGTTGTCAGAAGGGAACTGAACATAGGCCGTTATATTCCGTTAAGGGAGGAGGTTCAGCGCTTCCATGAGGAAATACCGTTATACAAACAATGTCAGCATCTTCAGTATCTGCCGTCCGCGAATGAGATCGAACTTATAGTGAACAACTGTCCGGTGTGCATAGACGGCGAAGGTACGGAAGACGCCGAGATATCGGGATACAGGGATCTTCCCAGAATAGAGACGAACAAGGTAAGAGGAGGAGCGTGCCTTGTGATCGCCGAAGGTCTCTGCCAGAAAGCGGCGAAGGTCAAGAAGCATGTTGACTCGCTCGGAATCGACGGATGGGATTTCATCGGCGAGTTCATTTCGCAGAAGAAGAGCGACGACGACCGTGATCCCGATCCGAAAGTTATCAAACCCGCAGACAAATATCTGAAGGACATTGTAGCCGGTCGTCCCATATTCGGACATCCTTCCCGTGTCGGAGGTTTCAGACTTAGGTACGGCAGAGGGCGGACATGCGGTCTGGCAGCTATCGCATTGAGTCCGGCGAGCATGTACGCATTGGATGAATTCCCTGCGCTTGGAACACAGGTGAAAATAGAACGGCCGGGGAAGGCGGGTGCTGTGACGCCGTGTGATTCTATCGAGGGTCCAATATTACTTTTAAAGAACGGTGATCTTGTGCAATGCAGCACCAAAGAAGAGGTGCTTGAGATAAGAGACCGGATATCGGAGATAGTCGACATCGGAGAGATATTGATACCGTTCGGAGAATTCTCCGAGAATAATCATAAGCTCGTGCCGTGCGGCTACACAACGGAATGGCATAAACAGGAACTTAAAGCAAAAGGAGATCTTCCGAACGACTGGTTTTCGCCTACATACGAAAATGCAAAGAAAATGTCCGCCGATCTCGGCGTTCCGTTACATCCGGCGTTCAATCTCTTCTGGTCGGATGTGCCGCTTGAAAAGCTCAAAGAGCTTAGAGAATTCATCTTAAAGAACGGAAGATTCATTGACGGTTCGCTTGTGATGATGAACGCTCATGAGAAGAGTGTGCTTGAGGATCTCGGCGCATTGCACACCGTTGTTTCAGAAAGGATCGTCATAAAAGATCCATTACCGCTCATGGACGGCCTCGGCCTTCGGGCCGACGGTGAGACGATCACGGAGAAAACTCCTTTCGACGGCGAATGTTCGCTTGACGCCGTAAGCAGAGCAATGGGAATAGAGGTCCGCGCAAGAGCGGTAACGCGTATCGGCAGCAGAATGGCGCGCCCCGAGAAGGCCAAGGAAAGAAGAATGAACCCTCCAGTGCACGCTTTGTTCCCCGTCGGAAAGGAACCGGGATCAAGGAGAGAGATGAATTCCGCAATATCCGTAAGCAAGACAACGACGGGAAGCATAAGCAGAGGAAGTGAAAAGCGAAAAGGAGTTCAGATTGACGTCGGTACAAGAAGATGCACTTCATGTAATCATATATCGGTCATGTCGAGCTGTGACAAATGCGGAAGTTACGCCAAATTTGAAAGATACGAAAGGATGACCGATAACGAAAACCTCGTTGACATTGAGGTCATATACAACCGCGCACTCGAACGTCTGGGTGTAAGATCACTGCCGGAACTCAAATGTGTTGAAGGTCTGTCTTCAAAAACAAAGGTTCCGGAAGCGCTTGAGAAGGGCATACTGAGAGCAGCCAACGATGTTTTTGTGTTCAAGGACGGAACCATACGGTTTGATATGACCGACGTTCCGATAACACATTTCAGGCCGCGCGAGATAGAACTGAGCGTTGAAAAGGCAATTGATCTGGGATACACGCACGACATGCACGGTAACCCTTTGATAAACGATCGCCAAATATGCGAACTGAAAGTTCAGGACATCGTTCCGGCGGACGCCTGCGGCGACTATATGGTCAAAGTTTCAAAATTCATTGATGATATGCTTGAGAAGCATTACGGACTTGAGAGATTCTACAATGCCGGTAAAAGAGGCGATCTGCTCGGACATCTGGCAATAGGGCTTGCGCCACATACGTCCGGAGGCATATTGTGCCGCATCATCGGTTACACGAAAGCATGCGGAGGTTACGCCCATCCTTTCTTCCACGCCGCGAAGAGAAGGAACTGTGACGGTGACGAAGACAGCATAATACTTATGCTGGACGGGCTGATAAATTTCTCCCGCGATTTCCTGCCGGACAGAAGAGGAGGGCTGATGGATGCGCCGCTTGTTCTGACCACGCGATTGGATCCGAATGAGATAGACAAGGAAGCGCACAACATCGACTGCTCGTTCGAATATCCGCTTGAGTTTTACAAAGCGGCCATGGATGTGAAGGATCCGAAGGAGGTGGAAGGCATCATGGACCTCGTCTCGGGAAGGATAGGCACCGAGAGACAGTATGAAGGTCTGGGGTTCACTCACGACACCGACGACATATCCGAGGGGCCGCAGCATTCAGTGTACACGACGCTGGAGACAATGATGGACAAGATGGAAGCGCAGCTTAACCTCGGTAAGAAAATACGAGCTGTCGACGAAAGGGATGTGGCAACACGCGTTATCGACAAGCACTTCCTGCCGGATATGGCCGGAAACCTGAGAAGCTTCTCGGCGCAGAGTATCAGATGCGCCAAATGCAATGAAAAATACAGACGGATACCGTTGTCCGGAAAATGCAAATGCGGTTACGGTCTTATTCTTACAGTTCATGAAGCAAGCGTGAAGAAATATCTTGAGGTGTCGAAAGCCGTGGGCGAGAAATACGGGCTTTCGGAATACACCAGACAGAGGATAGCCGTCCTTGAGATGAGCATGGATTCGCTTTTCAACAACGATAAAGTGAAGAAATGCAAACTGTCTGATTTCTTTTGATCAAAAAAACCGGGCGGGTGTGCCCGCCCGTTGAAACGATTTAAATGGATTCAACCAGCTTACCAAGCGTCTTTGCCTGTTCGCTGAGCAGTGAGACCGCCTTCTTCAGTACGTCCTCCGCGGACAACGAACCATCCGTTTCGAACTTGAAGACAAAATTCTTCTCATCCGCTTCAACGGATATCGCTTTGTGCGGACAGAACGCGTGGCAGGATTCACACAGTGAACAATTCAGCGGATTCGCGACGGTGATCTTCTTATCATCGCCGGAGAATACCTTTTTCGGACATTCGCTCAAACATTTTTCACAGCGTTTGCATTTTCCCGAGTCTATTTTCACGATCGGTTCGTATTTGTAACCGACGCCGTTGGCGACCTGCCATTTCACATGCGTCTTTGCGGTTCCCATTGTTGCGATCGTGTATATCAGAGCCGCCTGGTCGTCCGCCAGCTCAACGATGGGGATGAACTCATCCTTCACCTTGAGGTCCGGGCTTCCGAGAGGTATGAGATCGCCGGAAAGAACGGTGCACGGACCGATCTTGTTCAGACTGTACATTATGGTACAGCTCGGGCAGCCTTCTCCTCCGCATACGCAGTCGTCCTGAGGAACGAACAGCTGAAGATCCGTAGGCACCGGAACCATGCCGAGCCTGTGCGCCACTATCTCGTCGAACAGGGGCGTTATGCTCTCATATTCCTTTCCGTCTACCATTATCGGCCCAAGGTGGAACTCCACTTTGTCGATCGCCATCTTGGATATGTCCGTTAGGATCGTTCTCCTAAGGGCGTTTGCCATGGCAGGCGTTGAGTTCTTCAATACGAATGAGACTTTCCTCTCGGCCATTTCGATTATCTCGATGTCCATGTCACGGCCTCCTCAGACCCTGCGCCCTCTGCGTCCGCCTTTCTTCTTGGTACCATCGTGAGGTATGGGCGTGACATCTTCAATGCGTCCGATCTTAAGGCCGGCACGCGCCAGCGCACGTATGGCCGCCTGGGCTCCCGGACCCGGGGAAGTTGATTTGTTCCCGCCGGGTGCACGCACCTTGACGTGTATGCCTGTTATTTCTCTCTCCTTTGCAACGTCCGCGATCCTTTCCGCCGCCCTTTGGGCTGCGTACGGCGAAGATTGGTCTTTTGCCTGTTTGACGACCATGCCTCCCGTTACTTTTCCGATCGTTTCCGCACCGGTTATGTCGGTGAGCGTGATCATAACGTTGTTGTAACTTGCGAATATGTTCGCTATGCCCCATTTTGCTGCCATCTTCACTCCTCCGTTGATGTCTCGGATGTTTCTTCGCCGACGGGTACGTCAACGGGTACGTCAACGGGTACGTCAACGGGTACGTCAACGGGTACGTCAACGGGTACGTCAACGGGTACGTCAACGGGTACGTCAACGGGCGCGGCGACATGCGCTTTCGCGTCCTCCCTTCTGGGTGCGCGCCTATCGCGCTGCCTCATATCCACGGGAACGTACGGCTTCTTCTGCGACGGCCTTGATTGCCTCATCGGGTGCATATCGTCAGTGAACGGAGACGACGGGTTGTACTCGATCGATGATTCTTCCGCTCTCGTCACTATGTAACCCGGAATGGTAACACGGTGACCGTTCATGTATATGTGACCGTGGACGATCATCTGCCTCGCCTGCTTCATCGAGTTCGTCAATCCTTTCCTGTAGACGATAGTCTGAAGCCTGCGCTCCAATATCTTAAGATCGGTAAGCGTGAGAATGTCGTTGAGCGTTGCACCCTCAACCGGAAGCACGCCTATCCTTGCGCATTTGGTAAGCAGATTATCAGCCTCTATCTTGGCCTGAGCCTCTCCCGACCTGACGCGTGCTTGCAGCACTCTTGATTGCGTTCTGAAATTCCTGAGTATCGTTTGCGCCTTCCAGACCTCGGTCTTGTTCTTCAGACCGTACTGCCTGACTATCTCTTGCTCCGCCTTTATTCTCTCTCCCTGCCAGGGGTGGGAAGGAGTGTCGTACAATCTGCGAGGAAATTTAGGATCTCCCATTCATACCACCTCATTTCTTCCTGCTGACTCCCATGGTCAGCCCTTTCCTTCCGTTCGAGCGTGTTCTCTGGCCTCTGACCTTGTGTCTTGTCTCGTGCCTGATCCCGCGGTAGCAGCGGATCATCCTCATCCTGTTGACGTCATCCTTCTGGACCATCTCAAGGTCGTTACCGAAAAGGTGCATGTCCGCTCCGGACTCGTAATCCAGCTGCCTGTTGATGACCCATGGGGGAACATACTCCACATATGTCATCACAAGTTTTTCCAGTTCCTTTACCTTCTCATCCGGCAGATTACCGATCTTTATCGTCGGGTCGATGTTCGCCTTCCTTATGATTATCTGTGAAACTCTCTTTCCGACTCCCTTTATGCTCTGGATGCCGATGACAGTTCTTTTCTGTCCATCGATGTCACTGTTCGCTATACGGACTATGAAATTGAAGTTCTCGTCCTCTGTCTGCTTTGGTGCAGCTTTCTCTTTTGGCATTTATTATCCTCCGTTGTAGAGTACTGCGTAACCGCTCCACTGATGAAGCATTTTGAACACCTGCACCAAAACTAGCCGTTTTGAGAGAAGGAACGGCTGCAGACGCTGTCATCAAGCCACTCGCGTACGCGAGTATTTAGGTTTACGCTGAAACCGCTGATACTCTTTTTATTTAAAAGCTTTCCGAAGAAAAAACTGTGTCTCATAACTCCTTAAGAACCGACATTTTGGATTGAAACGTTGAGACACGTACCGATAAAATCTCAGAAAATCGAAAGAAACGGGGTTTTCGAGACTGCCAAAAACGAAAAACGGCTCCGCTGGAAACATAGAAGGGACAGAACCGGAGTTATGAAACACATTTGAAGAAAAAGCCGTATTCTCGTCTTCAACACCCTTGGCAAATGAAGGCGTGACAAAGACAGTTCACGCTGACCGGGGCGCTCGTACGGATCGGGTCAACCGAGGATAGTCAAGGTATCCACGCCGATCGCACCTGTGAAATCTGCCTAAACATATAGTAGATTGCTACCCTATCCCACAGGCCGCAATTTGATTTTAGGCAGATTTCTCAACTTCTTTCCCTTCTGCTGTAAGAATAACCTTATCGAAACATCCGGAATTACAGTTCATAGACTTTTTTGGATGTATTCTTTGATTAGATTTGAGGGTATAGCAAAACTGGTACCTTGCACCACCTCTCCATGCTGATCCCTCATTCTGAAAGACATCATTCCTACAACCTCTCCGCATTCATCGAAAACCGGACCTCCGCTGTTACCTTCGTTTATCGGTATGTTTGTTTGCACGGACGGGCGTATATTGTCAAATATAATTACATTTATCAAAGGTATTGACACGACGCCCGATGAGAAGGCGAGTCCATTTCCTCTGGAGTTACCTATCGTGAATACTTTGTCCCCGTATCTCAACTTACTCGAATCACCGAGGGAGAGTGGTTTCCACAATCTGTCCAGATTATCGAAGCTCAGCAATGCTATGTCCTCCTCGGAATCATAGAAACGGCATGTTAAATCATACATTACATCGGAATCATAGAATCTGCCTTGTATACTCGGAAAGACTGTCATTTCCGTCCCATCATTGTACAGAACTCCATGTGCATTGGTCACGACCCATGGACCTCCGAAATCTATAATAAATCCGGTTCCGTATGTCGAATTACCTGAAACGGAACATACTATCTCAATCGTTCCGAGGAACGCATTTCCTCTCCAGTCTTTTATCCTGTCCTTATGCATATATTCAAACAGGACTGCAGTAATGGCAGATGAAATAATTACTGACGAAATGAGCAGAGCAGCGACCTTACGATTGTTCATTGACTCACTTTCTAGTGAAACGATATATTATCCCCAGTTCAAACTCGAAATCATCCGTTCCAGGGCCATATTTCATGTCCTCGATATGTACATCCCTCACTTCCACGGTTTCGGCCTCTTCCGGGACTCCCATCCACTGTTCCGTGTAATATATCTCTCCCATGATCTCGACGTGTTTTTTAAGGAACTCCATGAACATCACAACAGAGTTCACCCTCTCCTCGTAATGTTTCTCGGATACGTTTTTTATCTCTGCGTAGTAACTCATCGTTGCATAAAAAGTATACACGTATCCGCCCATTATTTTATCCAGATCGGACAAGGCGTCTAGATGTACTTCATCAAATTCATCGCGACCCTTTATGCTACCTAACTCATCGTATGCATCATAATAAAACTCCCTGCATCCTAAGATACCAGGGGCTGAGATCATCATACCGCATATGATTGGTCTTGGAGTTGCTACGAAAGATACTCTGGACACGATCTATCACCATCAGAACAGGGAAGGGAGCCCAAAGAACGAATGCGCAGGCTTATGTCCGGCTTTATGATAGTGATCAAAGTATCCCTTTTTATGAGCGGGATCGAACCAAGGATTCGGACCACATATTTTTTCGGCCATGTGGGGGTACAGCGTCCAGGTATTGTAGTTCATATTGTCTAGATTTATAACCTTCTTTGCTTCCGCTTCAGTTATAGCCTTATTGGCGAAATATAGCTTACCTTCATACATGAGCACAAAGTAATATGAGGTTTTTGACAACTTGCGTACTTCATTCTCTGTTAACTCCGCCGGAGTGCATTTGGTATAGCCTATTTTGATATTATTCAATTTCTTGCTAAGCCTATCGTATTCGTAGCTTATCTCTCCCTTTAAGAGTCCAAGGTTCACTACTGTTACCTTGACCGGAGAAAGAACGACAACTGCAGCAGAGGTGCCAGCGATAACACCTACTGCCCAAATTGCTACAGGGATGCCAAGGAAAGCGAAACAATTCTCCACGCCTTCTAACCTTGCGATATCCGAATAGAGTATGGATTGCCCATGAATATCAAAGAGTATGTCTACAAACTCTCCGCCCTCTGTGAAAAACGCCTTCCCCGTAATCCAATATTTCTCCAACTCTTCGTGTTCGCTTATAATCCAATACCAAGTTGTAACCTCACGAGAGTCGAGGTCATACTCTATATTCATATGTAATTCGCTTGCTATGGTTGTGGACCCGTATGAATTCTCGAATTCTGTTCCTGTGTAAACAGTCATAGATCCACTGAATGTAATTACATCATCAATGCGATCCATAGTTCCGTTGTATTTATCGATCAAACTATTGACGTCGTACGTTGTGGAATCCGTGTAAATTGTTCTGACATTACCATTATCGAATTGATTGTCAGAAGATCCGGTAAACACGGTTCCGAAAGCAAATGCGGACATCAACAACGAAACTGTCAATACGGCCATAATTTGTTTACTAGTCGTCATGAGGGGCCAACCATGACAAAAGTATATCAAGGTTCTTATTATAGGATTCTTCTCGGAAGGTTCTTTCGAGAATTCAATGGATTTGAAAAATGAAGACATAAAATAAATCGGAAGGTTCTTCCCTGATTTGTATGGAAACGATATGAGGACACCTCACAAACCTCTGCCGTACATGTCCGTCTTCTCCGAGCGCTCACGAGATAACACATTGAGATCAGATTCTTAATTTGCTGTAGCCGGGATCATAGGAAACTCAACTGGTAATTCAGTTCCGAATGTTACCATTCCAACGATTCCAATATAAACATCCAAAGGATTTTTAAAAGTCAGGTGAGGGCTATTCGAAATAGTTTCCCTCTGACAATATTTTTCATTGGACTAACGGTAATCAAGCCGCCTATGTATTAAGTCACTCAGAATATAACCTGCAATGTTACACGCATATTGGAAAGTCCGTGCTTATCCCCTTGCATACTTTTTTATTAACTCCGCAGGGTCAACACCGCGCAGTTTGTAGAGACTTAAGTCCATCTGGTCACGTTGTCGAATTCAGTTGACATTTTGTCTATGGGGAAATAACATCAGTTCACGCATGCTCCAGACATGGTCCGTCAGCCCGATCGCCATCGCCGGTGTCACGTGTTTGTACGTCCCG
>WQZU01000001.1 GCA_009780575.1 Candidatus Methanomicula labiotermitis | reverse complement strand
CGGAGAGTATGTTTCCTCCAAGAAGTTCAAGAACATGGTAAAAGAGATCGGTCACAATATCGATGCCTTCAATGATCTGAAGAGGGTGGCGGCGTGAGGGGTGCGCATTTATCAAACACAGTTATTCTAACAAAAAGTATATATACGCACAATATGAGTTATGAAATGCGTTCCGAAAGGGGCGAAAAGTTAGAGGGATGAATAATGGGAATGGAAAGAATAAGCACAGATAAAGCGAAGAGGATCGCCATGATAAAGGGGCTTCAGCCCGGCCTTGTGAAGGGTACGAAAGGCGTACAGTTCACCAAAGGGAAGAACAACAGACTTCAAGTGATCGGCTGGGATGATTTCGAGCAGGCACTTGTCAACAGGAACCTCGCAATCTTTGAATGCGGCGGTTGGCTTAAAATAATGAGAGCATAAGATCCTCTCTCCAAACACTTTTCTTTTTAAATTTTGATCTCGATGATCCCGCAAATGCGGTTGCGCACAGCCGTCAAGCATTCTTTTTATAGGGCTACGTGTTCACGCAATAACTCGCAGGGGTTACCGAGCTTGGCCAAAGGTGATAGATTCAGGGTCTATTTGCGTAGGCATTCGAGGGTTCAAATCCCTTCCCCTGCACCACTTTCTCCCACAGACATTCAAAATCCGAACTGCCGCTGTCACCGGGCATAGATCAGATCTCCTTCTGTCATTACCGTTTTAAGGAATTCGGGCCCAAGTGATTCACTATGGACGCCAATTCTTCGATCGATAACTGTGGGTTTTCGAAGACATATTGATATTATAGATAACACATAGTTCAAATTTGTCCGGGTTCCGGGTCAAGCTGAATGGAGAGGCTGAGCAACATGATTTCAGAAAGACAGAAGGAGAAAGCGCGTATTTTTTCGGATATGCACAAAGAGGACAGGATGTTCATACTTCCAAACGCTTGGAATGCCGGCAGTGCTTATGTGTTTCAAAAACAGGGATTCAAAGCCGTTGCAACATCAAGCGCAGGGATAGCGTATGATCTGGGACGCTCTGACGGAGAAAACATATCCTTCGATGACCTTTTATGGATCGTTGAAAAGATCGTAAGCCGTGTTGATATACCTCTTTCAGTGGATTTTGAACGGGGATACAGTGATTTGAACGAAAAGATCAAAGAGAACGCCCGCAGACTGCTTTTCGCAGGGGCGGTCGGTTTCAATATAGAGGACGGTTTACCGAATGGAAAACTATATCCGACAGATGTACAGGTCGAAAAGATCAAAGTCCTTTCACAGCTTAAAAGTGAATTGAACATGGACTTTGTTATCAACGCACGTACTTGCATATACCTGATAACGACGCAAGCGATGAAATTCTGAAAACTGCGCAGGAACGCTGTAACGCATTTGCGGAGGCAGGAGCGGATTGTGTGTTCATTCCCGGAGCAAGAAACGAGGCGACAATATCAAACCTGGTCAAAAACATAAACGCTCCGGTCAACATTCTTCTGAATGCCGCATTACAGGATCTTGACAGACTCAACGAACTCGGAGTACGCAGATTAAGCACAGGCTGCTATCCTTCCAGATACATATACGGCAGAACAATTGATATGGCGAACGATCTGTATAACGGTGATGTTTCCGAATCGGTCGGTCACGGCTTTTCTTCCGCAAAAGCAAATGATTACTTCAAAGATCATTGAAAAGAAAATTACTAACCGTTCAGGTGATCGAAGCCATGAAAGGAAAACATACGCGCAGCCAGGATCATATCTCGGATCGTATGACATCGAGCATCATCGATACTTCGTTATCGCTCATCCCTATGGTCGGGAAATACAGGGGAACGGGATGATCCGAAACATTGATGTCCTTCAGTTCATCGATGGAAGTTCCGAGCACATAACCTAAAACATCCTTCTGATATCGGTCTTCCACATTTTCTTTGACGATCTTCAGCGAAGGATCGAACGCGCTCAATACATCAGTGCCGTGTGTACCGTAGACGATCACTTTGCAACCTCTCTTCATCATCAGCCATGCCGACAGGAGCCCGCGATCACTGTCAACCTCCGCTGCAACACGACCCTGACTTCCCAGCGGCAGTCCGGCGTGTGCTCTTACGTAAGTATTGAAGACAAAGGCCTTGTTGTTCCTTACTTCAATGTAAAACACAACGTCCGGACCGGTAAGATCCACTTTCACGCCGTCGTTTGCCAGAAATATGGACGATCCCGCCTCTTTGGCCAATTCCATACTCGTGTACGGATGCGTACCTTCTCTTCTCGCCCTTACCGCGAAGCTTTGTCCGTTTTTCAGTATCGCTGAAGAATATTTCGCGGCCGTTTCACATATCTCGTTCATATCGGAACCGCATGTTTCGGCCACGGAAAGCGACGCGACACCGAACACCTTCCTTACTGAGCGGACCGCAGCATCAATGTTCTCCGTTCTCACATAGAATCTCGATTCATCGGATGTTATAAGCGCCTCAGTACCATCTCTGATGAGCATACTCATCATGTTCTCTTTAAGCTGAGCTTCAAACCTTTTTCTGACCGGTTTGCTTTTCAAACCTATTTCCGAGTAACGGACAAGAATGATCGACACACGGTCAGTAGAAATAACGGACTATAAAAATTTGTAAGGAAAAAGTTTGGTGCGGACGGCCTTACTTGCCTCTTCCGCCTTTTGCTCTTTGGGAAGGCCTGCATTTCTCGGTGCCTTTGCCCTTCTTGTGCAGACCGCGTCCTCTCTGACCGGCGGATGTCTTACCGCGGTAAACACGGCCGCTGTGCCCGGGTTCGCAGATCCAGTTGATCTTCGGATCGGATTTTATAACCGAATGATGCGGATCCACAAGTATCACCTCATACCATTCGTACTGTCCGTCCATTCCGACCCAATATGAATTCAGAACCTCCAGATTCGGATACCTTTTCTGCGTCCTTTCCTCGGCGATCCTCTGGATGCTCTTTCCGACGGTTATCTTGGTGATACCTTTCCTCTTAGCTCTCCTTCCGCCTTTGATGGTCCTCTTTTTGAAGGTACCTTTCCTTACCCTTCCTCTGACAATGACGTATCCCTGTTTCGCCTTGTACCCGAGGCTTCTGGCCCTGTCCAGGCGCGTCGGTCTTTCAACACGGCAGAAATTCTCCTCTCTTCTCCAGAGGAACCTTCTCTCTTTGTTAAGCTCTTTCAAGTAGCTTTTGTCAGGATTCTTCCAGGCCTCGGCGATATATTTGTACATGCTCTTGCCGCTGACTGTCGCGGCGCCCTCTTCTTTTTTCTCGGTCATTCAAATCACCTTTTCGGATTCACCCTGCGGGCACATCTCCGCGGAACAATAATATTCCGTAGCGTCCGCATACATCTGACCTGTATTTAAGCTTTTAATTAGGAAAAAACGTGTGCGGACACACGATCTGCGCTGCGCCGTTAATGATCGAAACATAGGAAAGATAACAGTAATGTATTTATATGACGACATGAAGTCGTACATTAGTATAAAAAATACATTAGCATATTATTTAAACACACTAGGCATAATTATATATTCGGTACAGCAGTCTACGATCGACCTCCTAAACGGACGTTATGGTGTTTGTGATATAATGGCGGCATTGAAACCGATATCGATATTTGAAGCGTACGACAGATTCCTCAACGGTAAGAAGACGCGTGAAGACACATGGGATTACGTGACGGTCCCGAACAACGCCGCAATGATCAAGAACAAATACAAACTCGAATTCGGAAGGAATATAATACCCGAGGACAACGATCTCAAGGACAGATTGTTCCAGGCGGGCGTGGACATGCTCGTTGAAACGGGTTTTTTCAATCCCGATCTCGGAAGGGGCATGTACGTAACCGAATCGGAAGTATGGGAAGGTATAAAGAAAGCATCGAAGAGCCTCAGGCTCGGACGCGGTAAAGACGAAGTGGTGTGCGAACGCCGCCGCGGTAACAGTTCCGCAAAACCGATAATACAGGGAGGACCCACGGGTGCACCCGTTTCAGAGGAGATATTCGTGACCTTGATGCAGGGATATGCTCAAGAGGCCACCGTTGATACTTTGGTAAGCGGCGTGATGTCGACCATAGACGGCCATGCGCCCACCGCGAACACACCATGGGAGATCAAAGCCACCTTGGCGGAGATAAGAGCTGTAAGAGAAGGCATGGCAAGGGCCGAGCGCCCGGGTATGGCCATATAGGGGCCGGAGACGCCGCTGTCCGCGGCGGGACGTCTCGTTTCCAGCCTGAGCTGCGGTCTTGAGAAGACGGATCTGCACGAATGTTCTCAACTCAATGAGCTGAAGATGGATATGACCGGGCTGAACATGCTCGCCGGGTGGTCCGTCAACGGCGACACTATAATGATGGAACAAATGCCAATCTTCGGCGGATACTGCGGCGGCGTTGAGGAAACGGCGATATGCGACGTGGCAACCCACTTGGCATCATTCGTGATGTTCAATTCGAACATACATCTTGACGGGCCGATACACATCAGATGGGGTATAACTACTGCCAGGGAAACACTGCAGATATCGTCGCACGTGGGTGCGGCCCTGGACTTCCACACCGATCTGCTGTTATCAAACCAATACTATCCGATGGCCGGTCCGTGCACGGAGATGTGTCTTCTTGAGACGGCCGCACAGGCCGTTGCCGACACCGCATCCGGAAGGGAACTGATCTCCGGTTCCGCGGCGACGAAAGGCGTTGCGAGAGATAAAGTCACTCCGATGGAGGCCAGGATAATGGGCGAAGCGGCAATAGCGACGGCCGGTATGAAGATATCGAACGTCAACGAGATACTCGACCGGCTGATCGGAAGTTACGAGTCGGATTTCCCCCATCCGCCGAAAGGGAAGCGTTTCCAGGACTGCTACGATCTGAAAAAGATAACACCTTCGGATGAATACATCGAAGTGTACGAGAACGTTGTCAGCATATTGAAGGAACTGGGCATTGACATCAATTACTGAATGCACAACCGATCATAGGAAGCGTTTTATATAAGATTCCTAAGTCCGGTGGCCTAAAGGAAATAATTATATATGGGTCTTTGAGAATCATAACTTGGGCATCCGGGGGACGGTCTGGGACCGGTAGGCCTCTACAGCCGCGCTAGCGGGGTTCGATTCCCCGGTCTCTCGCTTTGTTCAGGACAGGACATCTCATGAAATTCACGGAGTCTCAGATACAACGGCTGAAGGAATTCGGAGACAACATAGAAGAAAAAGAGTTCGCGTCTGCCGATGAAAGGGAGAGGGTGTTCTCTAGACTGTTCTCAGAACTGACGGCAAAGAACGACCTGCTGATGAAGAGCATGATATCAGAGCCTAAGAGACACGTACTGTCAAAGCTCGAATCCGATCTGTCGGATATGCTGACGAAGAACGGATTCACGGAAGTAAAGACGCCGCTGATAATATCAAAGGCTTCGCTTGAGAAGATGACCATAACGGAAAGCTCGGAACTTTACAGACAGGTGTTCATGATAGACGGGAAAAGATGCCTTCGGCCGATGCTCGCACCTAATCTTTATTACATGATGCGCAAACTCCGTGACAGGACAAAAGGACCGGTAAGGATATTCGAGATAGGATCATGCTTCAGAAAGGAATCAAAAAGCAACGATCATCTTGAAGAGTTCACTATGCTAAATCTTGTTGAATTGGGTCCGGAAGGAGATCCGGCCGAAAGGTTAAAGGAACTGATATCTAAGGTCATGGAGATCACCGGTCTGGATCATACGATCTCGGCAGAGTATTCGGAGGTCTACAAAGAAACATTGGACGTCGAGGTCAACGGAACGGAAGTGGCGTCGGGAGCGGTGGGCCCGCATGTTCTGGATGCTGCGCACGACATCCGTGAACCGTGGTGCGGAGCCGGTTTCGGATTGGAACGCCTGCTCATGGGAATGATGAGAAAAGGCAGCGTGAAGAAAGTAGGGAGAAGTCTTGCATACCTCAACGGAGCGAAGATCGAGCTGATGTGATCGCATGTATGAGAAAATATTCGAGAAGGCGTCCGAAGGTAAAGGACTTATCAGAGAGGAGATAGAGAAGCTTCTGTCGATAAAGGATCAGGACTCACTCAATCTCCTTTTCGAAACTGCCCGCGATCTCAAAAGAAAACATTTTGGAGAAAAGGTATTCACATACGGTTTCGTGTATTTCTCGACATTCTGCAGGAATAACTGTTCCTTCTGCTATTACAGGCGCGACAACAACATCGAACGTTACAGAAAAACGATCGAGGAAACCGTATCGCTTTCAGGAGACCTTCAGGACAGCGGAGTCAACCTTGTGGATCTGACGATGGGCGAAGATCAGACGATGCACGCGAACGACAATGAAAAGCTTATAGAAATGGTCGAGAAGGTGAATTCCGCCGTATCGATACCCATAATGCTGTCGCCCGGCGCAGTACCGGAGGAAGCGTTCCCTATGTTCAGAAAAGCCGGTGCGGAATGGTTCGCATGCTACCAGGAGACGCATAACCGCAGACTATTCAGCGAAATGAGGCTGGAACAGGATTTCGACCATCGTTCGAACCAGAGGAGCTGGGCCAAACGATACGGTATGATGGCAGAGGACGGCATCATGGTAGGGATCGGCGAGACGCGCAGCGATATCGCAGATTCCGTAATACAAATGGGTGCGGAAGGATGCGAACAGATACGCACGATGACCTTCGTACCTCAATCGGGAACGCCGATGTCCGCGATGCGGAAGGAAAAGGAGAAGGAACTGAAGGTCATGGCAATAATGAGGTTAGCGTACCCGGACAGACTGATACCCGCAAGCCTCGATGTGGAAGGTATAGAAGGCCTTATACCGAGGATAAGGGCAGGCGCGAACATAGTCACGTCCATAGTACCGCCGCGCATGCATCTGGCAGGCGTTGCGCAGAAGGAACTGGACATAGACAGCGGATTCAGGTCCATGGAGCATGTGGCAAACGTTCTTGAAAAGGAAGGTTGCAAGATCGGCCGCAACAGTGAATATGAAAGTATGCTCAGAGACATCAGGAGAAGAAGGTGCGTTGCATGAAACTGGCAATAGTAGGCGGCGCACTGCAGGGGATGGAAGCGGTATACCTTTCAAAAAAAGCGGGATTCAGAACATTCGTGATTGACAGAAGAGAAAATGCGCCCGCCCTTTCTCTGGCGGATGATCATGCGGTCCTCGATCCCGTCATCAGCGGGAAAGAAGCTATGAGAATATTCGAAGGATGCGATGCCGTGCTGCCCGCATGCGAAAATTTGGAATTGCTGTGCAAACTTGAAGATATTCTGTCATCGTCATCGGTTCCGCTGCTGTTCGATATCGATTCTTACAAAGTGTCGTCATCGAAATCGGCGTCGAACATTCTTATGGGATCGGCAGGGATACCGATCCCGAAAGGCAGAGGATCCGGATATCCGGCAGTGGTGAAACCGTCATCGCAGAGCGGCAGCGCGGGCATCAGAGTCGCGTACAACGAGAACGACATCAGCGAAGGAGTGCAAAAAATACTGAATGCGGGCGATGAACCGGTTGTACAGGAGTTCGTATCGGGGAAGAACGTATCACTGGAGATCATCGGCAACGGTAAGGAGTATCGTCCGTTCGTTACCACGGAGATACTGCTGAGCAAGGATTATGATTGTAAACGCGTGATATGTTCGCCCGGCATCCTGACCGCAGAAAAGGAAGAGGATCTCAAAGAGATCGCCGTAAGTATCGCCAAAGAAATCGGATTGACGTCGCTTATGGACATTGAGGCCGTGGACACGAAGGACGGCCTCAGGATACTGGAGATAGATGCACGGATACCGAGTCAGACGCCTGCCGCGGTGCTCGCGGCGACCGGGATGAACATTCTGAAGGAGATGGTCTTCCGGAAATTCGGAGAAACGGTAAAAATAGATCATGGCGCGTCGTCATATGAACACTTTTTGATAAAGGACGGAAAGATGATGACATGCGGCGAGAAGGAGTTCTCCGGAGTTCGAGGTCCGAGGATCGTAAGCGGACTGTTCGGCTCGGATGAGATGATAACCGACTATGATCCGGAAAAGGGTACATGGACGTGTGCGATGATAAACCGTGCGGATTCAGAGGAGAAACTGGAAAGAAAACGTTCCCTGTGCATCGGAAAGATAATGAACGAATGCGGAATAGATGAGTTCAGTGACGAATCGCCGGAGATGATACGATGACAAGGCTTACGGAAGAGGCGGTCAAGGACATACCGTCAAAGATATCCTGTCTGGATCATGAGCTTGAGAAGAGATTGGGCATGGATCTGAGGAATTTCGCATGTTATGCGATGAACGTAAGCGCAGATGACATAGATTTCAGCAGTTACAAAGCGGCGATCGTCCCGGTAACATCCGGCAAAGGGATAATAGGAGGTTTCTCAAGGTCCGTTGCGGCCGCCGTTGAGACCATGGGCATAAGATCGTCCGTGACCGAAGCCTGCGATGTCGCAGGGATATCCGAAGCGTTCTCATCCGATGCGGACATAATATTCATGGCCGATGATGAGAGATTCATAGCGCTGAACAAAAGGACCGGGTCATTTTCCGACAATATATGGTCGACCGCAAAAGGATACGTTACCGCACTTAAGATCGCGGAAGGCGGACTCGAAGGAAAGAAGGTCCTGGTGATCGGCGCCGGAAGAGTGGGAACGGAAGCCGTTAAGATGATCATGGAAGAAAAGGCCTGCGCAGATGTGACCGACATACTGCCGCACAAGGCGTCGGCACTGGAATCCAGGTACGCGGGAGTCAAAGCAATACGGGACGTGGAGCAGGCGATAAAAGACAACAGACTTATATTGAACGCATCGCCCGGAAAGATACCGGGAACGCTGATACGGGAAGGTGCGGTCATATCGTCGCCCGGAGTACCATATGCGTTCGATGATGAAGGCGAGAAACGCGCGAAGGTCATAATACACGACGTTCTGAGTCTCGGCGTTGCGGTGATGACCGTTGCAAGTTTGAGTTTATCGCTGTTCAACGTTCCTGCAGCGGACGTTGTTGCGGAAAAGGTGATACCATGAGATACGGAATAGCTTTGGACATAGGCACGAGCGGACTGAGGTGCCAGGCACTGGATCTTGAAACGAACGAAACGGTCTCCTCGGCAATGTCGTCCCGTCATCCCATTCCGGGAATGAACGTCATAGATCATGTGAACTTTGCAATGGACCTCGGCCGCGACACAGCGAATCATCTAATGATAAAGGCAGTGAACGACCTGTTCAGACTTCTGAATATGGATCTTTCAAAAGTTGAATCGATAGCGGTCTGCGGAAACCCGTTCCAATTGTCGCTGTTCCAGAATATTGAGATCAGGGACCTTGCATATGCGGGAAGATCAATGATAGAAAAACTCGGAATAAAATCTCCGGACAGGAACGGAACGGTTGTCAGAGCGAAGGACCTCGGGATAATCGGAATGAACGCGGATGTGATGATACCTCCCGCTGTAACGCACGAGATAGGCGCGGATGCGATGGCGATGCTCACGGAAACCGATGCACTTGAGAGAGAAGGTACAAGGGTGGTCGTTGATTACGGTACGAATGCGGAGATGGCGCTGCTTCACGGGGACAGCATATTCACGGGTTCCGCCGCCGCAGGTCCGGCTCTTGAAGGGCAGCAGATAGGAAGAGGTATGCTGGCAGCACCCGGAGCGATATCGAACATCGAGATCGAAGAGAACGGCTGGACATGCTATGTGCTGGACGAAACGCTGGCGCCGAGAGAAGGCGATACGGTGGACCCGGCGACCGGAGATGTTGTCACAAAGGGAGAGATGCACGGAAAGGCAACCGGAATAACAGGGACCGGAGTGGTGGCGGCGATCGCGTGCGGGTTCGACTCCGGAAGATTGGAAGGATCGAAGATATGCACGCCCGACGGTTCTCTGCATCTGCAGGACGGCATATGCATCACTCCGAAGGACATAGACGAGGCCGGAAAGGCAATAGGCGCCATACGCGCCGGGTACCTGACGCTGATGACGGAAGCGGGCGTATGGGTAGATGATGTCAGAACGGCGTACATGTCCGGGGCGTCCGGCCTTTACGTTGATGCGGAGAAGGCGCAGAAGATAGGCATGGTCACACCGGGTGCCGATGAGATAATACAATACGGGAACACATCCATAATGCTGGCAAGGAAGATGATAACCGGCGAGAGGACCATGGACGAACTCAGGGAAATGACAAAGAAGCTCAGGGCCAAGCACTGCATGTTCGCATCATCCCAGGCGTTCAAGGACATCTATTCCGTCGAAATATCATTGTGGTCATACGGGATGCCGCGGTCCGCATACAATGATATGATGGACGTTTACGGTATGCGGCACATACCCGCGGAACCGGTCATATCCAAATCGGTAAGGAGATCAGCCGCCGACCTTCCGGACATGGTTGGAAAGAAAGTATCGATAATGCACAACACCGGCGTTGAACTCGTCGGTACCTTCGAAGGATGCACATCGTGCGGGAAATGCGTCGAAGAGTGTCCGGAACTTGCGATAAAGGTTGAAAAGGCGGCAGTGACCGTGAACTCGGGCAGATGTATGGGAACGGCATGCAAACGATGCGAGATGAACTGTCCCGAAAAAGTGCTTAACCTGAAGACGCTGGAGATAAAGAAAAATTAAGGATGCGCCCTTCCGGGCGCATTGTTCCTTCCTTACGGAGGAAACAGTAAAGGGTTTTGCAACATCAGCTCTTTATGTCAAGTCCGAAGCCCTGAAGCTTCTTGATGGCGCCGTCGTACACCTGCATATACTCTGCGGTCGGCTTGACCCTGAGAACGTCGTAACACTCGCGGAATGTTTTTCCAGGAGGAGCGCTGGCATAGTTCTTCTCGTAGCTTGATACGAGCTTCTCAAGGATCGCGTTGACCTCCGGGATCTTCATGCCTGCGGTTGCTATGGCCGCTTCTCCCATGATCCTCGCCTCCATGCCTGTGGTCTTATCCTGCGCCACACCCTTCGCCGCTGCGGAACCCGACAGCATCTCTCTTCCGGATGCGGTGTCGCTGATCGCCTGTGCGGCCGTCTCAAGAAGACACATCTCCGTGCACGGACCGGCCACCGGGTAGTACTGGTTGGCTATCAGAAGATCGGTGTTCGCATCGACCGCAGCGGCCACGTGAGCGGCTATCTGCAGTGTTTCCCTTGAGGTCGTTATACCCCATCTGATGTGTATCGGTCCGTCAAGGTGGAAGTTGCCGCCGAACATCGTGAATGACGCCAAGTGGGTTGCCACGTCGCATATCGCCGTTTCTTCGATACCGCCGCAGTATCCGCCGAAGATAGGCATCTGCTCTATCATTATCGTGTTACCGTTGGCGGTCCATCCTGCGAGTATGTTCAGCGCAGCCATGTCAACCTTCAGCTCATTCAGCTGTGAACATTCGTGTGAATCGCAAGCCCTCATTCCAGTGGACTTCATATCTGCTGCGAGACGTCCCGCTGCGGACAGCGGCGTCTCCGGTCCCTATATGGCCATGTTCGGCCGGCCGGCTCTTATCTTAGCTTCGTTGACCGCCCTGACCTCTGCCATCATTGCACGGATCTCATAAGGTGTGTTCGTTGTCGCAGGCTGTCCCTCGATCGTTGCCATGACGCCGTTCACAAGTGTGTCGACGACGGCTTCCTGAGCGTAACTCTGCATGACCTGAACGAATATATCCTCTGAAACGGGTGCACCCGTGGGTCCTCCCTGAATGATCGGCTTGACCGAGCTGTTGCCTTTGCGCGGATAGAACCGTGCGGTGTCCCTGCCCTCTCCGAGGCACAGGTACTTTGGTGTTTTCTTTATTCCTTCCATCACTTCGGACTCGGTGACGTGCATCACACGCTTAACATCGGAGTTGAAGAATCCGGTGGTGACAAGCATCTCAAGGCCTGCCTGGAACAGGTTGTTCATTGTTGACTTGTCCTCGGGAATTATGTTCTTGCCGAAATTAAGCTTATATTTCGCCTTCAGCGCGGAAGCGTTCGTCGGGATTATGTTGTAATCCCAATCATCTTCGGTGGTCTTCTTCCCCTTCATGAAGCGGTCGTAGACATCGAATATTGTAAGTGCTCTTTCCGTTGCCATGGTTATCACTTCTTCATAAGTCTGTTCACAAGTTCAACGATCTCCGCACCGTTCTCGGAATATCCGTCCGCGCCGATCTGGTCGCACCATTTCTGCGTAACGGGCGCACCGCCGACTATGACCTTGTACGGAGCTTTCGCCTCTTTCACTGCTTCAACCATCTCTCCCTGGACCTGCATCGTCGTTGTCATGAGCGCAGATCCTCCGAGAACGTGCGCTCCGCGCTCTTCGGCCGCCTCCATGAACGAGTCGGGCGATACATCCGGTCCGAGGTCGAACACTTTGTAACCTGCTCCGCGAAGCATCGCGCAGCACACGTTCTTACCTATCTCATGTATGTCTCCCTGAACGGTACCCATTATAACGGTACCTTTCATGACATCATCTCCTGCCTGCATAAGCGGTGCAAGCAATTTGAGCGCAAGTTCCATCGTCTTTGATGCGGCAACCACTTGCGGAAGATATATCTCCGCCTTGTCGAATCTGTTGCCGATCGTTTCCATTCCTTTCCCAAGACCTTCCTGAACAATGATCTTAGGATCGATCTTCGCCTCTATGGCCGCCTTCGTAGCACTCTCAGCAAGCTTCAAATCCCACGTCTCAACGGACTTTACGAGGTCTCCAAGTATTTTCTTCTGGTCACTCATTCAATCACCACGCTTCACATCCGGACGTCTGCGCGTACGGACATCTTATAACAAGGCAGCCAGAGATGCCGGAACGGCGAACACGGAAACGAAAATGCGAGGAAACGTTTTTTTCGTTTTTTCGGTGTTCTTTATGTAGGCACCAGTCGCTGGAATATGAAACAGTTTCATAAACTGCCCTGACAATGGAACGCAACTGCATATTGAATATATAAATATTGTTTTTATACTGTCGAGGGCCGTAACCATAGTATATTAATGTTTCTAATTTTTTCATCAGTTTATCAGAACAGTATTTAAACTGGTTTCTTTTTTCGATTCAGGAAGCGATCAGTTTACCTTTGTTAGTCGTTAATGTTATTCGCGGAGTTCGATAAAAAATAAATTTTTAATATGAATTTCGTTGTTTGTATACGAAATACGCAGAGCTTTATCAGACAATCGTAAAACCGTTTCACATGGATGGATATATCATACAACCATGTTACGAACTCACCGTCCGTATCGAAAACATCGGTTATGTTACATGTAATTGGCGCATTGAAATACTGAGAATATGTGAACACATGCATGGATATGCTGACACTCGCGGGATTCGCGATCATGACGGCATCGATGATATCCGCGTCGATACAGGATGTACGTTCAAGAGAGGTGTCGGATGCGCATTGGGCGCTCATATGCGGCGCGGGCATGATGATAATGATCATCAGGATGTTCGACGGAAACGTGTCGATGGAAAGGATGATGATGTGCGCCGGAACCGCCATGATAATCGCGGACATTCTTTACGACAGGAAATTTCCGCTGCATCTTGATGTCCTGTTTTACATCACGATCGCAATGATGTTCATAATACCGGTCGCTGTCTCTTCGGATGACGTATTCGTCAAGACATCCGCATTGATACCTGTATGTTACATAATGTTCGCGGCGATGTTCCATACGGGCGTGATCAAAGGAGGCGCCGATGTCAAATGCCTGATATCAGCGGCGATCGTATTTCCTGTGTATCCGGAGATGTTCGTATATCCGATCATTGATACGCCGTCCGTGATGTCCCTCTTAATGCCTTTTCCCGTAGCAATGCTGTTCCTTGCCTCATTGTTCTCGGTATCGGCGATGGTCTTCGTATTTGTAAGGAACATAATACGCGGTGACACGGAATTTCCGAACATGTTCCTCGGATATACGATGGATTCCGGCGATACCTGCAATGCGCATGTATGGATAATGGACTCGGCTCATGACACGGATCTTAACGAGAGAATATGGGTAACACCGAAGATACCGTTCATAGTTCCGCTGACGGCGGCGTTGCTGTTCATAGTGCTGGCAGGCAATCCGGTCTTTCTGTTCATTTGACCGCAAACCCGATCTTTCAAAAGGAAATGATGGTTTTGATCCATTATCAAAAACGCACTGTCGAACAAATGCGAGAACTCATTGAACGGTATGAGAATTCAGCGGACCATGTAAAGCCTGCAGCCGCACCCCTTGCATCTCAGTCCTTCCAACGCTACCACGTCCACAAGGTATCCGGTGCGCCGTATGACGACCGCTCCGCACTCCGGACAATAGGTGTCGCTTCCTTCCTCCGAGATTATGTTACCGACGTACACATTGTTCATACCCATATCCATGGCCAGGTCCAGCGCTTTCAGTAACGATTCGGGAGACGTCCACGGAACGTTGTTCATGGTATTGTCCGGATGGAATCTGGTGAAATGCAAAGGAATGTCATGCGACAGTTCGTTCATTATCCAGCTTACGAGGTCCCTTATCTCTTTCTCCGAATCATTGTGTCCCGGAATGAGAAGGTAAGTGAGCTCAATGTGCACACCGAGCGAGAAAGCGGTCTTCGCAGCATTAAGGACATCTTCCAAATGCCCGCCGCATACGTTCACGTAGAAATCATCCGTGAATCCCTTTATGTCAATGTTCATTGCCGATATGTATCTGCAAAGTTCCCGTAACGGTTCGTCATTGATGTAACCGTTGGTAACGAGAACATATGTGGCATCAGGCGCGCATTCCATGATGTCTATCATGTACTCGAACCATATCGTCGGTTCGTTGTATGTGAACGCAACCGTATTAACACGTTCCTTCCTGAACATTTCCACGAGTTCTTCCGGAGATTCGTACGTTGTCCTTTTCTTTCCGGATGCGCTCTGGGATATCGAATAGTTCTGGCAATGT
This sequence comes from Candidatus Methanomicula labiotermitis, assembly GCA_009780575.1. GTDB lineage: Archaea > Thermoplasmatota > Thermoplasmata > Methanomassiliicoccales > Methanomethylophilaceae > Methanomicula > Methanomicula labiotermitis. The sequence goes on along the minus strand of WQZU01000001.1, from coordinate 65,989 downwards.
TTGCACGTCATGTTGCATCCTATGCCTCCCATCGAGAACACCCTTTCACCGGGTCGGAAATGGTACAGCGGTTTTTTTTCTATGGGGTCGACGCACAATGATGACACCTTTCCGTAGGAATAGGCAACGAACATATCCTCATCGGCGCGCCTTGCGCCGCATTTCCCTGTCTGCCCCACGGCGACCCGGCAGCGGCGCGGACAAAGTCCGCATACGTAGACCTTTCCGTCCTTGTCATAAAACCTGGCTTCGATCCTGGGTGAAATGCTCATATCCTTTATTCTCCATCGGTTCCGGAACTCCTTCCGTTATAAGGTTCACAATGCCGCCGGACATGATCATCCCGATAACAGAGAAATCCATGTCCGATGAGTGCAGCGCATCAAGATGTTTTTTATCGAAGGTGAACATGAGTTCGTATTCTCCTCCTCCGTTCAGTATCATATGTTTCTCCGGAATACCAAGTTCTTCTGAGACTCTGCTTACCCACTTACATACGGGCAGTGATTCCCAGAGGATGTCCATCCCGACGCCGCTGCCCGAACATATCGCATGTGCGGTAGTAGAAAGTCCGTCGGAGATGTCCATACAGGATGTAGCTATGCCGCTCTCGGAAAGGAACAGCCCTTCTTTCACTCTCGGAACAGGAAGCACGGCGTCCGATACGGCAGCCTTCCCGTCGATGCCGTTGGATGCGGCGTACCATCCGGCCGCCGCCGATCCGAGGGATCCGGTGACCGCTACCATATCGCCGGGTTTAGCGCCACTGCGTGTCAGGACGCCGTGTCCGCATACGCCGACGGCGGTTCCGCATACCGATCCGGGACCGGGTTTCGTGTCGCCTCCGAGCACCTCGGCACCGCAGAGATCGGCACACCGGCAGATACCGTCCATTATCTCGTAAAGAACATTCTCATCCGTCTCCGGAGGAAGCGACACCGCCGCCAATATCCCGATCGGTTCAGCACCCATGCTTGCCACATCACTGAAATTTACAGCAGCTGCCAGCCATCCGAACTGTTCCATCGTCATTCCCTTTACCATATGCCTGTCGAATGATACGATATCGGAGGAGAGCACGATCTTTGTTCCGTTGATATCGATGCATGCCGCATCGTCTCCCGGCCCGACATGCGCCGCTCCTTTGATCCTTTTAACGATGCGGTCAACGAGCGCACGCTCTCCGATCTCCTTAAGGGATGCCACACTTTCGCGATGGCATGCGCATTAAAAAACTCTTTCAGCGTAATGTTGCGGATCAAAGCGGATCCTGTAAAGGTATCATAAAGCATCTGAAGATCGCTTCACTCCCTCAGCGTTCCGATCGCCGTCGAACAGGATTTAAACCGGTAAAAGTATTATCGGACATGAGAAAACTGAAGGCCGCGGTTGATATTCTTATGTTCGCGGCATTGATTGTTACCCTTTTCACTATGCGCGGCAACGCAACGGTTCATACGGTTGCAGGCTGCATATTTATCATTCTGATGGTCATTCATGTAATGATGCACAGGAAATGGATCACAGGCGTTACGAAAAAACTCAGTAAGGTGAAACCTGAGATAAGGAAACAGTACATAACGAACGTGATCATGGCGGTCATGTGGTCCATATGTATCGTAACCGGGGTAATACTCGGTGCCGGAACATTGATGGCCGCGGAATCCGCGGCATCGGCCGGCATACGCCGGGCGCACGGTATAACGGGTGCGATCGCACTCATACTTACGGTCGTCCACGTGATACAGCACCGCCGCCGGTTCATCACGCTTCTTAAAGGAACAAGACACGGAACCGGTCATGCAAATTGATCCGTCCTGCGTATGCCTCGGTGTTCACAGATCACGCAATACTCTGGACACGCATGAGTATGTGGCATAAACGATTAATACGAATCCGATCATGATATCATCTGATGAAGATAGACATCAAATACGGTAAAGGGGTACAGAGCATAGATGTGCCCGAGAAAAACCTTGTAGGCGTATTTTACCCGAAAGATGTCAAATGCGGACCATCCGACAAAACAATAAGCGAAGCCGTGGACGCACCGATCGGCTTCGGCTCGCTCGCGGAGTTCCTGGACGGAGGCAAGGACATAGTGTTCATCGTGAACGACGGTACGCGCCCGACGCCGACGGCGAAGGTCTTGGACACATTGTCAAAGAGAATGGATCTCAGGAAAGCAAGATATCTCATTGCAACGGGAACCCACAGGGACATGACGGAAGAGGAATATGACTTTGTGTTCGGTTCACATTACAAAGATCTGAAGGATCGCATCATATCCCACGATTCAAAGAATTCAGAATGTGTGCACCTCGGGAGGTCGAAGAACGGCACTGACATGGAAGTGAACAGGATCGCTGTAGACGCGGACCGTCTCGTAATGATAACGAGCGTTGAACCGCATTATTTTGCAGGGTATACGGGCGGAAGGAAATCATTTCTTCCCGGCGTTGCATCATATAAGACGATCGAACAGAACCACAGGATGGCCATGAGAATGGAGGCGCAATCGCTCGTTCTGAAAGGAAATCCGGTTCACGAGGATATGATGGATGCGCTCGAGGTCATCAGAGACAAACCGATATTCACGATACAGATGGTGCTAGACAGACACCGGAACATATACAAGGCGGCCGCAGGAGATATCCGCAAAGCGTTCGAGACGGCAGTGGAATGGGCGAATGAGGTGTTCTCGGTAACGGTTCCGGAGAAGGCGGATCTCGTGATATCCGTCGCACCGTATCCGATGGACGTTGATCTTTACCAATCGCAGAAGGCCCTGGACAACGGAAAATGGGCGCTGAAGGAAGGCGGAAAGATAGTGATGGTCTCAAAGTGCCGCGAAGGGATAGGACACGCAACTTTCCTGGACCAGCTTTCAACATCGAAGGACCCGAAGACCGTTCTGGAGAATCTCCGGAAAGAATACAGGCTCGGATACCACAAGGCCGCAAAGATGGCGGAGATAATGACATGGGCGGATGTGTGGGCGGTCACCGGTCTGAATAAGAATTTAATAGAATCGGCGAACATGCGCCCGTTCGATACGGCCGCGGACGCCGTTGCCGAAGCGCTGAAGATCAAACAAGATTCACGGATCCTGATATTGATGGACGGAAGCGTCACGATACCCAAGGTGATCATATGAATAAGATCACGACAGAAAATCTCGATAAGGTCAGACAGGCGGTCAACATATGCACAATGTGCGGATTCTGCAAAAGCGTGTGTCCGTCGTTCAAAGCGGTCAGGTGGGATTCTTCCGTGGCAAGAGGGAGAGTTATACTTTCATACGGCCTTTTAACAGGAGATATACCGGCGGACGGGTCGGTCATAGAGAACATATACACATGCACGACGTGCATGGACTGCGTGCGCAGATGCCCTTCGAAAGTGAACGTCGTCGAGATCGTTGAATTATGCCGCGCCGATCTTGTGAAGAACGGACACATACTTCCGAAACACAAGGCGGCCGCGGAGAACATACTGGAACACGGCAACCCGTTCGGTGAGAAAGAGTCCGCGGTCCGACGTCTGAAGGTCAAACCGAAGAACGCCGAGATAGGATATTTCCCGGGCTGTGCGGCAACGTTCAGATCGCCGGAAACAACAAAGGCCGCATTATCCGTGTTCAGGAAACTGAACGTTGACCATACGGTGGTCGACTGCAAATGCTGCGGCAGCGTCATGCAAAGGATAGGCTGGGATAACAGCGATGTTGTGAAGATGATGGAGAACAACGTTGCTGCAATAAGAAAGCAGAACGTTGAGACACTGATCGTATCGTGCGCGGGATGCTACAGGATGTTCAAGGAAGAATATCCGAAGTTCACGGAGACGCCGTTCAAAGTACTTCACATCTCGGAGTTCCTTGCTTCTCAAAACCTTAAAATGAAACCTATGAGGATCAGCGCAACATATCACGATCCGTGCCACCTGGGAAGGCATGCGAACGTATATGATGCTCCCCGTGAGATCATAAAGAGAATACCGGAGATCACGTTCAATGAGATGACCAACTCGAGGGACACGGGCCGCTGCTGCGGCGGAGGCGGAGGCGTGAGATCAGCGTATCCGGACGAATCAAAGGCAATGGCCGAGGCCAGACTTACGGAGGCGGCGTTCGCGGATATGATAATAACCTCATGCCCGTTCTGCGTCAACAATCTGACGTTCGGCATGGGTGAAAAGAAAACGCGCGTCGCAGACCTGATCGAATTGGCGGATGAGCTTCTATGACAACGCCGTCAACGGAATGGCGAAGGGGTTTGATCTCATATGACAGGCCGAGAATAATGGGCGTACTGAACCTGACGCCGGATTCGTTCTCCGATACCATCCGTTACTCCGGAAAAGCTGCTGTCGATCGAGTGTTTGAAATGGAGGACGAGGGCGCAGACATCATCGACATAGGAGGCGAATCAACAAGACCGGGATCCCTTCCGGTGTCTCCGGAGGAGGAGATAGCAAGGATAATAGACGTCATAAGGATCGCGGCGCCGTCGGTGAATGTTCCGATATCGGTTGATACGATGCATCCTGAAACGGCGGAGGCGGCGCTGAACGCCGGCGCCGAGATGATCAACGATGTAAGCGGCATCCGCGATGAGCGTATGGCCGATCTCGCTGCATCGGCGGGAGTTCCGGTGGTGATAATGCATATGCACGGCGTTCCGAAGACAATGCAGGCGAGCACCATGTCCGGAGACGCGGTCTCAAGGATATCGGAATTCTTTGACGCGGTATGCGCTTATGCGGAACTCAAAGGGATAAAGAGGAACAGGATCATACTTGATCCGGGGATCGGTTTCGGAAAAACATTTCAGCAGAACACGGAGATCATAAAAGGTCTTCGAACATTCGGCAGGAAATTTCCGATACTCACAGGCACATCCATGAAGTCCTTCCTGCCGTACGCGTACCCTGATCTGCCGAGGCCGGATGCAAGCATCCTGTCGGCAGCGGAATGCATAAGGAACGGTGCAAACATAGTGAGAGTACACGATGTAAAGAGAACTCTGGATGCGTTAAAGGATGAAAAATTTGAATAGATAAGTGATCGCCGCAATAGCTGCGATCGAGACCGCCATAAGAGCATAGAAACGTCTGTCCAATCTTTTCGCTTCCTTGACGTCGGCAGCGTACTCATTCGTGCAGTCGTCGGAGCAGAAATATTCTTTGGACGATATCGGATCATCGCAATTCACACAATGGCCGTGCTCGGGAAGGCTTACCATGGAGACGCATATACGTAACTGAATAATATATCTGCGGTAGACTACATGTAATCGTTCTTTTATTAACAATGCAATCGTTCTATGAACAGATGATATCCGTCAAGGAATACGACAAGGACCGTTTCGACAGGTCGAAGAGGATCGAATGGATCGATATCGGCCGCATACAGAGCGGACGGTGTCTTGTCGTCGGCGCCGGAGCTCTGGGGAACGAGGTTGTGAAATGTCTTGTGCTCTCAGGATTCAGAGACATCACGGTCGCGGACATGGACACCGTTGTGATATCGAATCTGAACAGATGCGTTTTCTTCAGAGACACGGATGTGAACAGCGGAACGAAATCCGAGATACTTGCGAAACGCGCGTCGGAATTGGACCCGGATGTGAAGATAACGGCAAAACAGATGCGCATACAGGAAATGGAGGATTGGGATTTTGACATTGTGCTCGGTTGCATGGACAATATTTCCGCAAGGCTTCACGTGAATGCTCACAGCTGTTATCACTGTATACCGTACGTTGACGGAGGAACGGACGGAATGCTCGGAAAGATCCAAGTGGTACTTCCAGGCGGTCCGTGTTTGCAATGCGCAATGAACAGGAGCCATTACAACGTCTCCGAGACAAGGTTCAACTGCACGGGAAAAAGTTCATTCTACGCGCCGAAGATGGCGGCTGAGATCACAACGACATCAGCAGTGGCGGCCATGCAGGCAAGGGAAGCGGTGAAGATAATATCAGGAAGGAAGGATATGTGTATAGAGAACATTGCGTACTATGACGGAATATCGGGTGAAACATTCATCATGAACGTTAAGAAAGACGACTCTTGCGAAAATCACATGAACGAGGTGTAAAAATGGGAATACGGATAGTGGTCAGGAATGCAACGCTCGGCGCCACTCTGAAAATGGATCTGGCGCCGAATGAGACGATATATGACATAATAGAAAGTGCGGCGGAATTCTGGAAGAAGGATCCGAGGGCCTACGTTCTCAGAAAGGGAAAATCCCTACTCAGCGCAAAGGACACGGTGATGGAAGCGAACATAATGAACGAAGACGTTCTGGAACTGTTACCCGATCCGGAGGGAGGATGAATTGGGCCTTCCTCTCCCGGTACTTTTAAAAAGACTGACAAACGAGCTGCAGAGATGCTCCGGATACATAGGCTCGGACATAGTCTTCGATCCGAATGAGGTGTCCTTTCCGATAGAGATAACGGTGAACATGACGAACATCCCGGCGTATGCAAAGATAGACGGGAAAATGGTACCGATAAAGGATCACCGGTACAGAGTCGTGATAAACGAAGAGTATCCTTATGAAAAGCCGATAGCCAAATGGGAAACACCGATATTCCATCCGAACATAATGCCTCCGGAGGATGGAGGTTACGTATGCATAAAACTCCTTGACAAATGGGAGTTCGGATCCACGTTACTGTCGTTCATGAAAGCGGTGGAATATCTGACTGGCAATCCGAATGCAATGAATCCGTTCGGCACCGATGTGTGCATGGAAGCATCAAGATTCTATATAGAGAATGAAGCAAAGATAAACGCGTCGGTAAGCTTCGGGAGGCACTGATGCCGCGCATAACCCCGCATATCGATTCAAAGATCCCGGAGCGGAAAAGGATAGTGAATGCGGATATTTTCGTATCCGAGGCCGCAATATCGGAGATGCTTGACCATGCTGACAGAGGCGCATCAGAGAATGCGGAGGTCATGGGACTTCTGGCGGGCCGGATGTACAGGGATGAGAACGGAGTGTATGCGGAAGCCGATAAAGCGGTGACCGCAAAACTCCATGCGGACGAAGTAAGCGTAAGATTCGATCATTCCGACATGACTCCGCTGTTCGATGCGCTGGATGATCTGGATTTTGAGTATGTGATCGTCGGATGGTATCATTCCCATATAGGGATAGGATGCTTCATGTCGGAAACGGACATCCGTACGCATTCATCCGTGTTCGGCGGATCGGGTTTCGCTGTTGTAATAGACCCGATCAAAGAGGAACTGAAAGTGTTCAAAGGTTCAGAGAACGGCCCGGAAGAAGCGTCAATGGTGGTAATGGAATCTCATACCCAGATGGCGTGACGTTTCCTCATGTCGGATTCCGTCACGTTAAGACGGTTCATCACAGAAGGCACTATACTGTCAAAGAACAGATTCGATGATTCTTCGAAGATGGTCCCGAGAGGCGCGTTGACGGATCTTTCCTTGTCCTTGACGGTAGGCAGATGTATCACGATGTCAGACGCATTCGCCAGTTTACTGTCCATGTTCGCAGTGACGGCAACAACCTTGGACCCGATGCGCCTGGCTATAGTGGCAGTCTGAACGGCAGACATGGTCTCGCCGGTGTTCGAGATCACTATGGTAAGATCGTCCTTTGTTATTATCGGCGTGGTCATATTACCGACGAAGTGAACGTCCAGTCCCATCTGGACAAGACGCACGCAGAAGAACTGTCCGGAAAGACCGGACCTTCCGGAACCGTATATGAACAAAGTTTTTGATGATACGATGCTGTCAATAAGTGAATCCACGGCTGCCGGATCAACGGACGTGACAGATCTTCTTACCGATTCGAGGATATAGTCGAGTGAGGACATCACTCTTCCTCTGCGTCAGCCTCGGCCGCAGAGGCCTCATCTTTCTTCTTGGCCCTTATGACCTTGGCCACTCTCTTCGTCAGAACGCGCTCGTGTATGACCTTCATGTACATCGCATCATGTTCGAGAAGCGGTGAACCGGATATCACGGTGGCGTCACGCTTAAGATCAATGAGAGTCTCAGCGAGCGGTTCGAATTTCAGATCTCCTTTCTTAATAGGCGTGAACCTGCGTTCGTTGCCGTCATGGTATTCAACGCCCGAGAACAATGTATGGATGCTTCCGCTGCAATACGGTTCCGCCTTCTCAAGAATGTCTTTGAAGTCCGCAGAGGTCATGAGTGAACCGCGTGTCCTGGAATGATGGTGAGGGAAGTTGATGACCGGTACGACACCATCTATCTCATCGCACAATGAAAGTACCTGCTCCAGCGAACCGAAGGCTTCCTGGCGTCCTGTGATCTCAACGCCGAGTCTTGTTTTTATGTTGTTCTCGGTCCACCATTCCATTATGGCGGCAACATTCTCAATGATGTTCGCATCGGTCTCGGCAGTGTCATTGACGTCTTTGTATAAACCGAGATTGGTGGTCACGATATCGCCGCCCAGCGCATTGGATATTACTCCGCAGTGTCTGATGTTATTCAAACTCCTCTCGGTAAGTTCGTTATTGCTTCCGAGATCCATGAAATACGGTGTATGCAATGAGATCTTGACATCAAGTCTTTCGGCCATTTTGCCTATCGGTATCAGCGAACCGTACGAGTCGGCGATGCCGGACGCCATTCTGACAAGAACGTCATCCTCTCCGATCGGTTCACTCGGGTCGCATATAGGGATGTCATCTCTGATGAATTCAACAACAAGACCGTCCTTAAGTTCCGCGATGCACAGCCCGATCTCCTCTTCTTCAGGATAGCGTTCGATGGTGCCGGCCCTTACCATGGGTATCTCGATCGCCGTGAGGCCGAGATTGTGCACATCCTCAATACCGTCTTTCAATGTGCGACCTTTACATGACAATGGGATTCCCGCCGGACCGAACCTGATCATTTATGCACCTCGGAACATAATTGAATTATACATCCCAAACTTCAGGCTACTATTTATTTTATTGTTAAAAAACGAACGGACCGCATACCGCCTGAACGGCCGAATACGGACGGTCAGTGACAAGCGGACGCATCCGTTACATAAGAACGGCGTTGTACGCGAAGGAACCCGCCCGCCCGTAATTAATGAAAGGGAGGACGGATATATTTATAAACAACCTGTTCATTGGAGCGTTACCCGATGTCGGGAGAGTCAGAACTATGAAGAGAGTCTTCAAAACAGATCCGAACCTCCTCGCCCTGATCGATGATCTGAAGGCGAAGGAAAGAGAGACCGGAGCTGCCATCTGGCGAGACATTGCGAAGAGACTTGAGAAACCCAGAAGGAACTGGGCGGAACTGAACCTTAGCAAACTTGACAGATACGTCGATGCGGGGGACACAGTATTGGTCCCCGGCAAAGTATTGGCGGCCGGAAGCATATCAAAGAAAGTGACAGTGGCAGCTTACAGCTTCTCCGCGAAAGCAGAGGAAGCCATAGCGGCCGCCGGCGGAAAGACGATATCCATCGCCCACCTTATGGCAGAAAATCCAAAAGGATCAGGCGTGAGAATAATGAGGTGATCGCGATGGTTACAGTTATAGACGCAAAAGGACACATCCTCGGAAGACTGGCAAGCAATGTTGCCGAGAGGTTGCTCAATAACGAGGAGATAGTGATACTCAACGCAGAATCCGTGATAATAACCGGAGCAAAGGAAATGGTGTTCGCACAGTTCAAGGCGAAAGTAGACCGCGGACAGATCAGGAAAGGCCCGTACTATCCGCGCAGAGCCGACCTTCTGCTGAAGAGAACGATAAGAGGGATGATACCGTGGACCACAACGACCGGAAGGGAAGCGTACAGAAGGGTACACGTCTTCGTCGGATCGCCGGAACAATTCAAAGATTCCGAGAAACAGACGGTCGAACAGGCAATGAGATTGAACACCGGCAAATACACTACCCTGGGTGCCGTTGCAAAATTCCTGGGTTCTAATGTGAGGTGATCGTGTGGAAACAGTCAACACAAGTGGAAAAAGGAAGACGGCGATCGCAAGGGCCGTTGTCAAAGAGGGCACCGGGAAGGTAACGATAAACAAGACTCCGCTTGAGATATACTCGCCGGAACTGGCAAGGCTCAAGATACAGGAGCCGCTGGGACTGGTGTCGGAGAAGGTTTCAAAAGTAGACATATCAGTGAATGTGCACGGAGGAGGCGTAATGGGTCAGGCCGAGGCGATAAGGACGGCCATAACAAGAGGACTCATCGACTTCTTCAAAGACGAGGAACTCGAGACGATGTTCAAAACATACGACCGTTCGTTCGTTATCAATGACACGAGAAGGAAGCTTCCGAAGAACCCGCTCGGGCGCGGCGCACGTACCAAGAGACAGAAATCGTACCGTTAAGGTGATGGCATGATAATACCGGTCAGATGTTTCACATGCGGCAAAGTGGTCGGCAGTTCATATCAGGAATACGTTAAACGCGTATCGCTGGGCGAAGCACCGCAAATGGTGCTTGACGACCTCGGCTTGGAGAGATATTGCTGCCGCAGGATGATAATATCGCATGCGAACCTTATCGAAGAGATCTCGCCTCTGGGCTGAGCGAAACCATTTACATTTAAACTTTATTACGGGCCCGTGGGGTAGCTTGGTATCCTTGTAGCTTGGGGTGCTATTGACTCCAGTTCAAATCTGGGCGGGCCCACTGCTTTATCTTTCAGACATAAAAAAATTAACAGTAGTTATTCGACACACTCATTGAATCCAATCGCGTCAGGGACACATTCTTAAAGCCGGTAAAAATTCATTTTTCTGTTGAGAGATAAAAGCTGCCAGAACAATTACCGTTTCACGGATCGCGATAATCGATCGATCTACAAATTCTGCGCTGTAATACGTGTTCTCACTTTCAAGTTCAGAGCTCTTGCCTATATGGACATTGTTACGCAGGTCTTTGGCTATTTCGACGAATTCCATTCCGTGCGGTGAAAAACTTAATGCCTTGATCGTACAAAGATGATCTTTCATTTCTTTGAAACGGATGTATTCCGAAACATCCTTTTTGAAATAGAACTCACACTTTGATTGACAGGACTCCATTGAATCACACCATTTTTTCAGTGTGTCTATCGCTCCGAGCATAATACCTTCCAACACAGAGAATGTGCTTATCAGCAGCTGTTTGAATGTTAATGCTTTGAGATCTTTCTCCAAATCGTACGTTTTTGTCATATCGAGATTGAAGTGTACGTACTGAAGTGTGAGTGCGATGTTACTTCTGATCGTATCATTGACCACAACCTCATCAAGTCTGTACATTTCAATAAGGTCTTTTTCGGTTTTGAGGTCTACGGACAGTTTTTTCATCGACGCCGTTATGCTATCTGCATATATAACAGCAAAAATCCGCACAAACATAGGTTGCGGATTTGTTGCGCAAAACGTATTACATACGAGCGATCACATCACAATATGGTGACAGAAACGTCAATGATGCAACCTTTACGATCGCATTGAGGGAGCCATTGACGAACCCGTGAGGTGCGCCCACGATCTCCGATGAGGAATGGGAGAACATTCTGGAGAATGTTTATCTGATAGGAGTTCCCGGTATTGAGGACGATGTTAAAGAAGGGCGCCGTATGTCAGAGTTGACAAGATGGAATGGCAACAGTGTATGAGCCTTTCATCCGACTGTACCGTTACATTTTCGCTACCGTTGAAAGATACGGAGTTTCAAAAGACCGACGGATTTTACATCATGCGCTTCCTTTTATGATCCGGGCGAACGCCTCAATTTCCTGTTTGAGCATCCAGCTCTGATCGGTCACCTTACCGAACGGAGGTTTGCCGCCGAATGTATCTATGCAGATTGCGGCGTTTCTTAGTTCATCCGGTATATTCTTATCGACGAACGTCCGGTATTTACCGGTCTGTTTGTTGCAGATGAAGAATGCTATCTTCTTCGACATCAAAGCGCTGCTGTTCTTTTCGATGAACTTCTTGAACGGTTTGTATGCGCCGCCCATTCTGATTCCCGAACCCATTATCACCATATCATAATCGGCAACGTTCGGCGTTTTATCATTGAGATCGCATACAGTGCAGTCTCCTATCTCCGCTGACAGTATCTCGGCGCATTCCCTGGCCGCACCGCCTTTGGTCGAATAAGCTATCAATACTCTCATTCTCTTTCGCCTCAGACCTTTCTGTACGGATCCTCTTCGTCGACCTTCTCTTCTTCAACGGTCTCCTGCATCAACAGGTCGCCTGGCTCTTCGCCTCTTTCCGTGAAGATCTCCTCATATACGGCCGAACGGCTTTTCTCCATCTTCCTGTAAGCGTGCTTCACAAGCGGCGGAGTGATCAGCGACGTGATCAGTGCCATAAGGATTATGACCGCGAACAGATCCGGTCCGAAGACTCCTCCTTTAAGACCGATGACAGCAACTATTATACCGACCTCTCCTCTCGGGATCAGACTGACTCCGATAAGATGAGACGTTTCCTTTGAATAATGGCCCGCTCTGCGAGCACCGAAATATCCTGCAACGTATTTCGTGATTATCGCAACGACGATGATCACTGCCAACAACAGCAATATTTCCGCATTGATGACGTCAAGATGCACGTTCATTCCGACCCAGATGAAGAAGAACGGTAGCATGAAGTACGTTATAACATTGAAATTATGTTCCACGGGCATGGTGTCCCTGAACTCCGCGAAAAGCATTCCTGCCAGGAAAGCGCCTATGATGGCAGCCAATCCTATGTACATTGACAGCGCTGCCAGACCGATACACACCAGAATTGCAAGACCTAAAGCATTGAATTCGGACATCGGTGCCGGTATCGAAGGCGGCATCGGATAGTGCGCATCGCTCTCCATCCTGAGGAACATCTTCTTCTCTTTCCTCCTTTTCCTGCGGGCTGCCAATCCCTTCACTCTGGATGTTATCAGGAACATTGACAGTATGAAGACCGCCACTATCATAGCGGTTATCGCAATCGTGACGGGAGTGGAGTCCGGATTTATCATGCCTATGACCACTCCGAGCAGAGCAAGACAAAGTATGTCGTCTATGACTGCGGTACTGACAATTATCTTGGCTTCCGTCGAGTTCATGGCACCAAGATTTCTAAGACACTCTACACTGACAGCGGTACTCATACCGAACAGTGCGGTACCGATAAGCAATGCGGCCTTCCAGCTGATCTCCTCGGTTATGAATGGATAGAAGTAGAACAGCATACCTGCCGCTAAAGGAATAATGAGCGCAAGCATGGCGATATACGTCGCCACTTTACCCACTTTCATAAGATCTCCGAATTTTATCTCAAGACCTACTGAGAACAGGAGGAACACTATTCCCAATTCTCCGAGAACATACAGGAAGTGTTCTTTGTTCCCGTCAAAGTTCGCTACCGTGAAATTCAGGAATTCTTCAAAGACCCCGGGAGAGAGAATTACAAGGTTGATGAACAACACACCGGCAAGGATCTCTCCGATAAGCTTAGGCAGCTCGTATTTCTCGAATATGCTTCCTAAGATCTTTGCCAGCAGCAACAAAACAAACAATTGCAGGAATATGTATGTAAGCTCTCCGAATATGTTCTCTCCCATGGCACTCCGTTGGTGCATAGTACTTATGGTTTTTATTATTTTGTTATTTACACGAACCTTCAGGTCCGAATCACTACATTAATGGTGTTAATTTGTTCGAATATATACATCAGAACAGGGAAAGGAAGACAACGTCAAGATTGAACTGCATAAGCACTACGGGCAGAAGCAAACATCCTGAAAGATGTACTCTTGCGGTGCCCGTGCATATAGGTATCATTCCTATGATCGCGCATATCGCAAGTATCAGCAATCCCCACGCGCCGGTCATCAAAACGGTGAGAACAACAATGACAATCAATATACCCAGATTCAGTTTTCTCATGTTGATTTTTGAAATGAACTCTGCCATCATCTTTCCGGACCGTATCGTTGCCAGATATCCTATGACAGACGCAACGGCAACACTGAGAAGCATGAGCACGAATATCCCGCTGCCCGTTCCGGACATAGCTCCTCCGAGTATCTCGCGCACAACGTTCATCGTCCCCGTTCTTCCTTTGCCGTTGACAGAAAGCGTGATAAGCGCAAACACAGCGCGGACGCCGTACCTATGGATGACACGAGTCCGATGAATCTTTCCGGGGTTTTTTCGTCAACGAACATTCTCGTGAATGCGGCGCCGGCCGTTGCCGTTATGCCGGGAAACCATCCGACGATGCCTCCCGTGATAACTCCTTTCAATCCGGATGACGCAGAGATCGGATGTTTATCGTCATCGGTCTGCTCAGGTATCTTTACACCGGACGGCGTTGTGATCAGAACCGGAACACCGAAAAGACCGGTCAGCAGAGGGAACAGAAGTTCTCCGTCGAACACCAGACCGCTGTAGGGTACGGGCATGAACATGCAGACGCACCCCATCATGCCCGATATGAAAATGAGCGATGCGGCGCAGCAGCAGTTCTTCAATGACCGTTCGCTCAGTATCAGCGCGGCAACTGCCATCAGAAGCACAGCGGACGTTATGCTTCCAAGGTAATCCCCGAGGCCGTTTATCATGAAGTACTGCAGCGGTATTGCTACCGTGACCGCCGACATTGCGCCTACCAGGCTTCCGATGGCGGACGCTCTCACGGCCGTCATACCCTTTCCGTCAAGCAGCAGCCTGTGCCCGGGAAGCATACTCATGACGTTGTCCTGATCAGGAACACCGGTGAAGACGGACGGAACGTAACTCACAAAGGAATGGACAACCGATGCGGAGACTATGCACGCAGACAGCAGGATCGGAACATACAAAGGGTCGGCGAATGATGATACGGCGGAATGGATCACGGGATACGATATCAGCATCAGCGACGCAAGCGTGTTCACATGTATCCCCGGAACCAAACCGGAGAACATACCGACGGATGCACCCATGACGCTCATGCAGACCACAAGCGCAATCAATTCCGATTCCACGTACAATACTCATTGAACGCATTAATAAACGGCAGAATTACAGTTATGCTACCTGTTACATACTTCTGGCGAACAATACCGTTTTATAAAGATTCGAGATAACGGATGCCGATATGACGGACATCGAGCAGAGAATTGCGATCATAACGAGGAACGCAGAGGAATTGGTAATGGCCGAGGAACTGAAAGAACTGCTGTCAAAGGACCGCAGCGCATCGGCATATATCGGTTTCGAACCTTCCGGACTTGTCCATTTGGGCTGGGTAATGGTCACCTCCAAGATATGCGATCTTTCCGATGCGGGCGTGGACGTAACCGTCCTCTGGGCGGATTGGCATGCGTACATCAATGATAAGCTCGGAGGTAGCATGGAGAACATAAGAACATGCGCAAGGTACATGGAAGACTGCTTCGAGGCGCTCGGTGTCAGAAAAGATAAAGTAAAATTCACCTACGCCAGCGATCTGCTGGACCGCATAACGTACTGGGAAAAGGTGATCAAGGTTGCGAAGGTAACGTCATTGTCAAGAGTGAAACGTTCGATGACGATCATGGGACGCTCGGAGGATGAGGCGGAAGTGGATTCATCGAAGTTATTTTACCCGATACTTCAGGCGACCGATATATTCTGTTTGGACGCGGACATCGCGTACGCCGGCATGGATCAAAGGAGGGCGCATATGCTCGCCAGGGACGCCGCCGAAAAACTCGGATGGAAAAAGCCGATAGCTTTACACACTCCTCTGCTCCCGAGTCTGAAAGGAGGAGACAGAATGGACCCGGCCGCGTCAAAGATGTCAAAGAGCGATCCGGACAGCAGCGTGAACATCCATGACGGCGACGAGGACATAAGAAGAAAGATGAGCAAAGCGTTCTGTCCTCCGGAGAAGGAGGAAGAATCCGGAAACTCGGTCCTTATGCTGTGCAGATATGTTATTTTCTCGAGAGTCGGCGTCCTTGAAATAGACAGACCGGAGAAGTTCGGAGGACCGGTATCTTTCACAAACTATGAAGACGCGGCGGAAGCGTATTTCTCCGGGAAACTTCATCCGATGGATCTGAAGAAAGGCGTTGCCGAGGGACTGATCAAAACACTTGATCCGGTAAGACGGTTCTTTTCATCGAAACCGGAGAACTTCGAAGCGATGAAAGATGTCCTTAAGAGCTTGGGGCGCCTTTGAGCGGTTCACGGCTTTTCTTTATCTTCCGGAACTCTGACATCGTACGCTGCATGCAGATGTGGAGCATAGCCTCAACATCTCCTATGCCGGACAGGCCTGCGGCGCCCGCGTGGCCTCCTCCGTCGGTTTCCGTCTCTTTACCGAGGTCTTTCATTATTTCGCCCAGATGAATGCCGCTTCTTACCATGCCCTGGTCCGCACGCGCGCTCAGTCTGAATCTCTCGTCTCTCTGCGACCCGACGAAAACAATATCCGCACCTGCGCTCAGCAGAGCTTTGCAAACCGACGCTTCAAAACTGCCGCCGTAGGATATTGCAACTATCATGTCGCCCACACGGTCAAACTTCGAACGCTCCATTCCTTTCAGCACCGCCACGCGCTCCGAGATCCCGACATCGGACCGAGGGAAGTTCAAAGCCTCATCCATTTCTATGCCCGTTTTATCCATGATTTCGGCGAAGACGCGCAGCATATCCGTATTCGCGAAAGAAAAATGACCGCTGTCCGTAAGCATACCGCAGAGCAATGCCATTCCGGTGTTCCTGCTAATATCAATGCCGCTTGAACAAATTATCTCGTATACGATCTCACAGCAAGCGGTCCTTCGGTCGTCGCATATGAATATCACGTCTTCCCATTTACCGGTCGGCCGGTGATGGTCTATGACGATACTGTTCGCAGGTATCTTGATCTCAATGGGTTTGAACTGTTCGGGAGACGATGTGTCGACCACCACCACCTGTTCGTACTCCGAAATATCACATTCTCCCAAAATACGGATTCCGAGTTTATCGACCACTATCTTTGCGATCCTGTCCACACCAACGGGCGCATATATCGCCGCAGTCGGAAAACATTCCGCCAAAGCGTAAGCGGAGCCGACGGCGTCCGCATCGGCATTCCCGTGGACCAGGATCACTTTGTTCTTTCCCTCCAATAAGCCGCCTATGCGCTCAAGCATAAAGACCGCATAGATGTTGCGTATTTTTTATTTACCGTATATCCGAATCAATTTTTCACTTCGTTCGGTCACGCGACCTGCCGAATAATGACTTCGGAGGCGATCTCTTTTTTCTTATCAGGCCGGTGAGCAGAATGTCGGAATTGTATATTCTCACGGTCAGATATATCGTCAGCAAGGAGAATATCATCAGATATCCGAGCCCCGTCCATATCAGGAAGGTGTTCCCAAGCATAAGATTATTCATGACCATCATCGGATGCGTGAACGGTATTGCGAAAAGGATGCCTTGCAGCACTCCCGGCAATGTATTGAAATCTGCGAACATGATGACGAACATGGGCACCATGGCAAGCACGGTTATCGGCAGCGTGAGCGTTTGCGCAGCTTTGTAATTCTTCACGAATGCGCCGAGTATCATGCACATACCCAACGCGCAAAGTATGGCAAGGAATATCATCATCGCGATGATCCCCCAATCCGTCAGTGCCAACGTCAGTCCGATGTTATCCGTTGACATGTTGCCGACATTCATACTATCCATGTAAAAGTACATTCCGACCAGATACGCCAATCCGAATGCCAAACCGGCGATCGTCGATCCCAGGAGCTTTCCTGTAACTATTGTAGTTCTCGCAACGGGCATCGTAAGTAATGTTTCCAAGGTCTTGTTCTCTTTCTCGTTGCCCATTGAGGATATTATCATTCCTCCGATCATCGTTATGATGATCATTATGAGAATGGGCATAAGGAACGATTGGGTCTGCAGAGCGCTTGATATGTCAGACGGAGTCAAACCCTCATGCATGGTTCCGCCGAAGACCGTATTGTTCGAAACTTGTATGGGAGACCGTATGTTCGAGGCGCCGTCTCCGCCGTTTCCGATAAGGTCTCCTATTATGGCCTCAGAGGTTCTCATGTTGATGTGCGATATCATCATATTGATGATGGACGTCGAAACTGTACCGAAAACTCCGGTGGAAACTTCGCTGTAATATACCGTTATCAATCCTCTTGATCCGGTGCCGTCGGCTATCTGCGATATATTATCCGAATAATCTGCATCAAAGGCAAACAATACGGTGATGTTCCGTTCCTGCATCCAGGCGATGATCGCATAACGGTCTTCCGGAACAACGTTCATATGGATAAGATAATTACCGGAAGGAACGCCGTACGTTCTGATGTAAAAATCATCTATGTATCCGATCGCACACGCGATGTTCTCATTGTCATCACTCATATTCAGTATACCTATCGTCGGAGGCTCCATGACCCTGTCCGCTTCCGAACTGATCATCGTTCCCATAGATGCGAACACGGCTGCAACGACGATTATAGAGATAACCGATGCCGGTGTCATCAGCTCTTTAAGCTCTTTCCTGATGAGATTCCAGAGATGGCTCATTTCTTCACCGTTGCTTTTATGAACAGTTCTTCAACTGTGTCAACATTGTATTCTCTCTTCAGATCGGATGGCGCTCCCTCCATTATCAGTTTGCCGCCGTCGATCATCCCTATGCGGTCACAGAGCTGGTCAACTTCGAACATATTATGCGACGACAGCAAAACCGAAACGCCGCTTTTTGCAATCTCCTTAACAATATCCTTTATCTCAAATGCGTTCACCACGTCCAGGCCGGAAGTTATCTCATCCAGTATCGCGAGCTTCGGGTCAGGCATTATAGCCCTTGCTATCAGAAGGCGGCGCATCATACCTTTGCTGTACGTTGAGATCTTTGAATCTATCCTGTCCTCAAGGCCTGATATTTCAATGCCTTTGTTCACCATCCTTATCATTTCCTCGCCGGTTGTGAAAAAAGCGGCCATGAAATTCAGATACGCGCGGCCTGTAAGATCCTTGTATGCGCCCGCGTCCTCAGGCAGATAGCTTATGCATTTTCTTATGCCGTCGGCGTCGGCTCTCATATCTATGCCGCATACCGTGATATCACCGGATGTCATTTTCAGAAGCGTTGATATTATGCGGAGCGTTGTTGTCTTTCCCGCACCGTTCGGTCCGATGAGTCCGAATATCTCTCCCTCTTTCACATGGAAGCTGACGTCATCCACGGCAACATGGTCGCCGTAACTCTTACTAAGACCTTTTACAACGAGTGCATGGACCATCGCATGACCATGTCACCTAATATAATAAATGTTAGGGTGTGAGCTCACTGGGAGCCCATTGCCTTGTTTATGGATTCCTGAAGCGTCTGGAATTTTTCGCGCAGTCCCTTTTCCTGACGGTCCAGCGCTTTGACCCTTACTTCAAGCGTTTCCAGCGTTTCTTCGAGCTCCTTCAAAACGGAATCCTTGCCGTCAGCTTTGATAAGGAGCGACCCGACGTTCTTGTAGACGTCTCCGCCGGATTTGGAAAGTTCTTCCTTCGTTCTGTCCATTTCTCTCCGCTGTGCTTCCATCTGCATCTTCTGCGTCGCAACCGTCTGGATCTGCTGCTGCACCTGCTGGAACTGGGCGATCTGGTTCTGTAACTGTGGACTTATGTTATTCATTTCTATCACTCATCTCGTTAATGTTCTCTGTTATCCTTATCCATCCGAGGTATGAGTTCAGTGCCGCCCGCATTGCCGAAACGTCTTTTGCATCCACCTTGATCGTCACCGTATTTCCGTTTGCGGATATCTCAGTATCCGTTCTCGGAAGTCCGTTGCCGATCTCCGGCGAAAGCGTCGACATTATGATGCCGGCGTTCCTGTCCGCGGTAAGCACTGCACTCAACATGATCATACCTCAGTCGGATTTCAGGACCTTCTTTATGTTCGGCCGCTCTTTGTAGAATATCTTGGATCCGCATTTCTCACACTGCAGACCCAATGTGCCCACATTCCTTATGGGTTCGTTGCATTTTCCGCATCTGTACAATCATACCACCTCACGGTTATTCGGGTACCTGCGATATTACCTTTTTCGGTTTCGGCGTGTATGCGGCGGCAGCGAACTTTGCGCTGCAGTGCCTGCAAACCCAGATGCCGGAGCTTTCTCTTTTCACGGATTCGTGATGGCACACCGGGCATTCATGGCGCTGTTTCTGCGTCCGCTCTATGTTCTTCACCCTGTTGCGCACGACGACGCCGTATCTTGCTCCGAACCTGCCGGAACTTCCTGCCTTTGTCGTTCTCTTGGTCATTTGTATCACCCGACGATCTTCCTTATCTCTTTGCCTTTATCTCTCGACATGTCGAGGCACTGCGTCAGCTCGTCAAGGGTCATCGAACCCTTTCCGCCTTTCTGCATCGCCCTGTAGTTACCGTTATCGTCTGTCGTTATCGTCAGGCGCGCGGAAGATATCTGCTCTTCGTCGAAATTTGGGTCAAGTATTAAAGTATTTCCTATCTTTGCGATCGTTACGGCGACGGGAATGCAGGTGGTCGGCAAAGGAGCATTCTTCCCCTTTCCGTACTGTTCCGCCGGTATGACGGCGCTTTTCAGCGCTGCCACCGCCGCCAAACTCGTGGCGTCGAAGAGATTACCGTCGTAATCAAGCGCATAGATGTCAACGAAGCACATCCACACCTCTTCTCCTTCTTTGATGCAGAGTTTATCCACGTCCACCATTCCGGATTCACGTATGCCGCGGTCAACGACCCTCGCAAGCTCAATGGCGTCCTCGCTCGGAGGTCCCGATTCGAATAACGGATGCGCCATCGGTATCAGTTCCGCGCCGGTCGTGAGCACACCTTTCCCGGGCGTGTCCGCAAAGGGAGTTCCGGGGATCATCTTCACTCCTACTATGACCTCTGTTTTACCGTACTTCACTATCGCGGATCCGTCGGCGCTCTCTATGACGCCGGTCTCGATGGAGATCTCCCTTGCATCACCGAGGTCGCGTCCGTCAAGTCTTTTTCCTTCCTTCAGCATCTCAATGATGTGATTTTTCCTGATTTCCGATATTACCGCCCTACTCATCGGAAACATCCTCCTTCAGCGCAGAAGCGTAGCGCCTCCTGAGCGCGTCCTTCTGCAGCGCATATATCTCATGGCATGCGGTAACGCCCATTTCCACCGCGGTGTCGAATTCTTCTCTTGTCATGTTGCCATCCATCTGTAAAAGCACTATCTCATTCGTCTTCGGGATCAGTGCGAACGGAACATCCGCCTGACCGTAGTTGTCCTCTTCCTTGTTCAGATCAAGCAGAACCTTCCCGTCCGCCTTGCCTACGGCGATCGACGGTATGATGTCTCTCATCGGTATGCCCGCATCGGCGAGCGCCACGGATGCCGCCGTAAGTCCGGCGCATCTTGTTCCCGCATTCGCCTGCAGTATCTCGATGTACACGTCTATGGACGCCCTCGGATACAGTTCTGTGAGAACAACGGCCTCCAGCGCCTCCGCGATGATCTTCGATATTTCCACGGATCTTCTGTCCGGTCCCGGCCTTTTACGGTCGCCGACCGAGAACGCCATCATGTTGTACTTGCACTGAATTATTGCCTTCGTGGGATTCTGAAGATGTCTGGGGTGACACTCTCTCGGCCCGTAGACGGCCGCGCGCACCTTGTTCTTACCTATCTCGACATACGCGGAACCGTCCGCATTCTCCAGTACGCCGGCTTCTATCTTTATGTTCCTCAGTTCTCCGGCCTTCCTGCCGTCCAGTCTTATTCCTTTCTTATTGACCAACTCTAAATCTGATTGTCCGCTCATGATCACTCCTCCTCGGGTTTGATCTTGGATTCGATAAATTCTCTGACCCTTTCTGTCAAATTGTTTGTTTGCGCCTCTTTCTCGATCTTCTTTATGGCTTCGGCGGCGACCGTTGCGTTCTCGGCGTCGCCGTCCACCCAAATGCGCCCGTTCTGACCGACGAATATCCTGCAGTCGGTCATGTTCTTTATCATCTGTATCATCGACCCGCTTTTGCCGATGATCCTGGACACCTTCGAATGGGTTATCTCCACTATCTGACCGCCCTCAAGTTTCCTCAATCCAGAATCGTTCATCGTCACTTGGATCTTCATGCTCTCATCGACCATGAGGATCTTGACCATTACCATGTCCCCTATCTTAAGGAACCGCGACGTGTCGCCGAACTCCACTTTCCACGGAACCTCATTGACATGCAGCGGCGCCGGATACGGTGAATTGATATCAACAAGCCAATTCGATGATCCGATGTCCACGATCATTCCCAGCACCATGTCTCCCGGCGCCGGTATGTATCTTCCTCTCAGAGGAATTATACTGACGGTTCCGGAGAACACATTCTTCACACCCAGTTTGGATGCGTATATCTTGCCGTCCGACACATACGTTCCGCTGCCCGCTTTCATACCGCTGTCATCCAGCAGATCTCCGGGAACAACAACCTCTCGTGCGGGTCTGGCATCTTTTCTCTCCATTTTTATCACTTCTCGAATGTAATTTTTTTCAGAGGAGCTTCACGTTGGCATGCCCTCTTGTTTTATCGTTCAATTTTGCGGTCATCTCGTTTATCACTCCGGCCGGTATCTCCATCACGCCTATCCACGAGCCGTCCGCCTGCCATTCCTCTCTTTCAACGATACCGAAATTTATCAGGTCGTCGAAGCACCGGCCGTAATCATCTGCTTTCATCTTCACTGCGACCCGGCTCTTTTCGAACCTTATCGGAAGCAGAGGGCGCAGCAGATGCATAGCCTCATCGACCTGTGATTCCACTGATTTGAACGGATCGACACGGAATTTAACCTCGGTCAGCGCCAGCTCTATCCTCGCGGGAGGATGCGGCGTTTTTGTCTGCGGATTTATGGCGTTCCTTGCTATATAAGATATTATGCGGTTGCGTTTCGCCTCAAGCATCTCTTTCCTTTGTTCAGAGGTGACCTGTATCTCGCCTTTCGAGACGATCCTTTTGGCGATCTCGCCTATGTTGTCCGTACCGAAGGCCTCTTTGATCTTGTCTTCGGCAGGGTGCGTACCTTTGTTCGCGTCCTTGAAGACAGCGTCAACCGCAAGGTGGTCGGTGATCTCCACTTCTTTACCGTCTCTGAGCTGTTTCACGATATTCGGATCAAGAAGTATCTCGAACGTTTCGCCGTGAGACTCAAGTCTTGCGATGACGGCGTTGTCGAGACTCACCATTCACATCGCCTCATGTCTTTTTGATGAGGCCTTCAAGCTCGTTCTCGGTGAGCCTTTTGAACCTTCTGTCAGAATCAACGACACCTATCTCCACGGTCTGTGCGGTCAGTTCATCATCCACGGCGGCCTTCAGTGCTTTTATTCCAAGCAGCAAGGCATCGTTGTATGACATACCGTCCTTGAACTCTTTCTCGAACATCTCCATCACCGTCGGGCGTCCGGCGCCTATGCAGCCCGCTCTGTATGCGACGAGCGCACCCGAGGGGTCGGTCTCAAAGAGATGTGAGCCCAATTCATCAACGCCTGCCATCAGCAAGGCCGTTCCGAAAGGTCTGACGCCGCCGTACTGTGTGTAATTCTGTTTGAAATCGCAGATCTTCTTTACAAGACCTTCAACGCCTATGTTCTCGCCGTACGTTATCTTGTGGATCTGAGCATCCTTCCTCGCCTGATCGACGAGTATCCTTGCATCGGCCACGAGGCCCGATGTGGCGCATCCGATGTGAGAGTCGATACTGTATATCTTCTCAATCGACCTGGGCTCCACCAATCTGCTCGGTACGCGTTTGTCGACGATGAGCGCAACTCCGCCTTTGAACTTGAGTCCGATGGTCGTTGTGCCCTTTTTCACGGCCTCGCGCGCATACTCCACCTGAAACAACCTTCCGTCGGGAGAAAATACTGTTATCCCTCTGTCGTATGCCATCTGTCCTGGTTGCATTTAATATTCTCCTCCTGCTCTACGTGCACCTGTTACATAAAGGGACTATATATGTCTTAACATCTTCTTCGCGGGGCGCAGGCGTTTTAACTCGGGATACGCGTCCCGAAGCGTCGCCAATGTTCCGGATGTCTTAAGAGGCGCGGAAGAGGCGTCGACGCGTCTCATCAGCGCTTTCGTCTCCTCAATATTTTCGGGAGAACATCTCAGTATCGCCCATCCTTCCGCGCATTGGACCACGTAAGGAGGATCACCGCAAAGCATCCTGAGCGATGAAATGGCAATATCCTTTGTGATCTCCGGACCGACGGTAAAGGCGATGTACCTTCTCCTTCCTCTTTTTTCCTTGACGGTCAACGTCCTTCCTCCGTATCATTGCGGCCGGAGCACAGTTTGTATGCGGTACCGCATCTTCCGCACACGGAATCGTTCATGTTCAAGGGATTACCGCAGCTGCAAACGAACGAACCTCCTCTGTTCACGACGGCACCGCATGTGCACACATTGCCCGTGACATCGGAACCGCATGACGGACATCTTACACAATCGGGCATCTCCTTGACAAGATCGATGCTCGGAGTTCCGCAGTAAGGACAACCGGTCTGCTCCGCGCAATCCTCATGAAAGGTCTGACCGCATGCGCACTTAGAGGTCATCTCCGCTTTGGATATGCTCCCGAAACATATGCCGCATATGCCTCCGCCGGTAACCTTTTTCGGTCTTCTGCGGATCTTCTTTGCGACTTTGCGTGCGCTTTTTTCTTTGCTTGAAAGCAGCAGGAACGTGATCAGCAGCAAGACGACCGCGGCCGATGCAATGACGGAGAACATCAAAGTGTCCATATATCCTTATGCACGAACGGCAATAAATCTTATTCATTTCCGCCGCTGCAAAATATGTTTCGTATTGTTACGAAGTATTTTCATACAAGGCGTATAAACGCCGGTAAAAACATCCTTTCAATGTAATGCGAAAACACCCCGAAAACGAACGTCTGGATATACATACCGTCATGAGTTTCAGCGGCAGGACATAACACCGTTTGGAAGAATTGTCAGAATTTTTATTTATAAGGGACAAATCTGTATATTAATCTTATGTAGAAAGGGTTAAAGAACCCTCTTGTATTAAGTGTTCCCAGTTCCAAACACTATAGAGTATAACGGAGGCAGAGATTTGACAAAATCAGCATTGGTTATAGGTGGAGGGATAGCAGGAATCCAGGCTTCGTTGGATATGGCAGACAGGGATATCCATGTCTACCTCGTCGAAAGGGATGCGACGATAGGCGGCGTAATGTGCCGTCTTGACAAGACATTCCCGACGAACGACTGTTCCGCTTGCATACTCTCGCCGAAAATGGCAGATTGTAACGGTCATCCGAATGTGGACGTCCTGTCCTATTCCGAGGTCATAAAGGTCGAAGGAAAGGCCGGCGACTTCAAAGTGACCGTCAGAAAGAAACCCAGGTATGTAAAGATGGACGAATGTACCGGATGCGGCATATGCATCGAGAAATGTCCGGTCAAGAAAATACCCGATGAGTATGAGTACGGACTCACGAACAGAAGGGCAATATACATACCTCACGCACAGGCAGTTCCCAGAGTGGCGGTCATAGACCCCGTTCACTGCCGTAAGATAATCAACGACAAATGCGGGCTTTGTGAGAAAGCATGCGGAAAGGGCGCCATAAACTACGCTGATAAGGAAGAGATCGTGACGCTTGAAGTGGGATCGATCATCTGCGCTACCGGTTTCAACGGATGGGACGCCAAACTCTCCACCGAATACGGATACGGAAGGTTTGCCAATGTCGTCACCGCACTGGAGTTCGAGAGGATGATGTGCGCATCCGGCCCGTCTGGCGGCCACATAGTGTGCCCGTCGGATGAAAGTGATCCCAAGAGGATCGCA
This sequence comes from Candidatus Methanomicula labiotermitis, assembly GCA_009780575.1. GTDB lineage: Archaea > Thermoplasmatota > Thermoplasmata > Methanomassiliicoccales > Methanomethylophilaceae > Methanomicula > Methanomicula labiotermitis. The sequence goes on along the minus strand of WQZU01000001.1, from coordinate 40,123 downwards.
TTCATACAGTGCTGCGGATCGAGGAGCAGCAAGAAAGGATCGAAAAAATACTGTTCATCCGTTTGCTGTATGTATGCAACAAAACAGGCGATCATAACGAAAGAACATGCAGATGTCGATGAGGACATATTCTTCATGGACATAAGGTCCTACGGAAAGGAATTCGAATCATACATCCGCAGGGCGGAGGACCAATACAAGATAAAGATGCACAGGTCCTCGCGTGTCGCATGCATTGAGGAAGACGCGAACACAAAGAAGCTCACGGTATCATACACGGACGCGAAAGGCGACCCGCAGGCCGGAGAGTACGACCTCGTTGTTCTTTCCATCGGTTTGAATCCGCCGGACGGTGCCGAGGAGTTCGCAAAGATATTGGGAATAGAATTGAACGAATACGGATTCTGCGCCACGAAGGTCTCCGACCCGCTTTCAACAAGCAGGGAAGGAATATTCGTGACGGGCGCCTTCGCTGCGCCCAAGGATATCCCGACATCGGTGGCGGAAGCATCCGGTGCCGCAGGGAAAGCAGGCGCGTACATAGTCGGCAAGGACTTCGTGCCCTGCGCTCCGAAGGTGTTCCCTCCTGAGAAAGAGACGATCGGCAAGGAGCCGCGCGTAGGAGTATGGGTGTGCTCATGCGGTATCAACATCGGCGGCGTCGTCGATGTGGATAAAGTGACGGAATATGCGAAATCTCTGCCTAACGTGGTCTACACGTCAAAATCAATGTACGCATGTGCGCAGGACTGTCTCGAGGAGATCAGCCGCGAGATAAAGGAACAGGACCTCAACCGTGTAGTGGTCGCGGCATGCACGCCGAGGACGCATGAACCTCTTTTCAGGAACGCATGCAGGGAAGGCGGATTGAATCAATATCTGTTCAACATGGCGAACATCCGTGACCAGTGTTCATGGATACACACGCAAGAGCCCGAGAAAGCAACGATAAAATCAAAGGATCTTCTGAGAATGACGGTTGCAAAATCACTGCTTCTCGAACCGCTTCAGGGATCGAAGATACCGGTCACGGGAGTTGCCGCGGTAATCGGCGGAGGTATAGCGGGAATGTCGACGGCCCTGGACATAGCGGCGCAGGGATTCCCGGTGCACCTGGTGGAGAGATCCGAAAGACTCGGAGGTTCATTCTCCAAATACATAGGTGTGAATTACAGCGTCGACGGTGTGAATCTGGGTGAGTTCGTCTCCGACCTCATAAAGAAGGTGGAGTCCAACAAGATGATAACGGTTCACAAGAATGCAAAGGTGAAGGACATCCCCGGATATGTGGGTAACTTCAAACTGCAGCTGGACACCAAAGAATACCCTGTGGGCGTGGTGGTTCTTGCAGTGGGCGCATCCGAATACAAGCCGACGGAATACAACTACGGCAAAGACGGTAAGGTCATGACGCTCACGGAAGCGGAGATCGCGGCGGGATCAGGCAAATTCACAGGCAAGGACATAGCGTTCATGCAGTGCATCGGTTCAAGGAACGAGAAGACAAACTACTGTTCCCGTACATGTTGCGCAAACGCTCTGACGAACGCGATCGCAATAAAGGAAGCGGACCCGAATGCGAACATATCCCTGTTCCACAAGGATGTCAGGACATACGGGTTCCGCGAGGAGCTTTACAACAAAGCGGCTTCACTCGGCGTCAGGTTCCTGAGGTACGATCCCGGAAGCGAACCCGTATACGACGGCAGCAGCATGAAAGCATACGACACCGTATTGGGTGCGGATGTGGAAGTGCCCGTTGACCGAGTAATCCTCAGCTGCGGCATAACGCCCGACAGAGAGGAGAAGGAAGAGCTCGCAAAGATGCTCAAGGTCCCCATAAGCAAGGATGGTTTCTACTTTGAGGCGCACCAGAAGCTGAGACCGGTGGATTTCGCCACGGAAGGTGTATTTGTCGTAGGTCTCGCTCATTGGCCGAAGTTCATGGATGAGTCCATCGCACAGGCGGCGGGAGCGGCGGCAAGGGCGCTGACCATAGTTTCCAAACAGGAGCTCACATCCGAAGGAATAACCGCATCGGTCTACGATGATTACTGCGACGGCTGCGGTATATGCATGGGATGCTGCGACTACAATGCTATAGAGATAGTATCCGACGGAGCGGGAGGCCTGAAAAGCCATGTCAACCCCGGTCTGTGCAAAGGATGCGGATGCTGCGTCGCCGCCTGTCCGGTGAGTGCGATGGAGCAGAAAGGATTCAAGAACGTACAGATACAGGCGGAGATCGATGCCTGTCTCGACATGAAAGGAGGTGCGTGATATGGCTGACTTTGAGCCTAAGATCATAGCGTTCTGCTGCAACTGGTGTTCATACGCCGGTGCGGACGGAGCGGGTGTCGCAAGGTTGCAGATGCCGACGAACTTCCGTATCATAAGGACCATGTGTTCCGCAAGGGTCGATCCCGAACATGTGCTCAGGTCGCTTGCGAAAGGCGCGGACGGAGTTATAGTCCTGGGATGCCACCCTGCGGACTGCCACTATATCGGCGGTAACTACAGAGCAAGAAGGAGGATAGCCCTTCTGAAGATGGTTCTGGACCAGTACGGATTCGATCCGAAGAGGCTGAAGCTCGAATGGGTCTCGGCATCGGAGGGAGAGAAGTTCCAGATAACGATAACATCGTTCGTGAATGACATCAAGGCACTTGGCCCGACGCCGCTGAAGGAGGTGGAGTAAATGGGATTCTTTGACAAGATCAAAAGCGTCTTCAAGAAGCACGGAGACGACTGCGGATGCTGCAAAGGCAAGCAGGAAAAGAAACCGAAAGCAGCAATAACGGCGGTCAAGACCGCGCCGGCGGCATGGGTGAATCCTCTGGACCCATTCCCGCTGCAGCCCGGCCCCCCTCCGGGAGGAAAGATAAAACTGGCGGTTTACTGGGCAGCAGGATGCGGAGGCTGTGATGTTTCATTGCTCGATATGGATGAACGCATCCTCACGATCGGAGACATGGCGGACATAGTCCTGTGGCCGATCGCCACCGACGGCAAGGAGCATGATATCGCGGAAATGAAAGACGGCGAGATCACAATATCGCTCATAAACGGTGCCGTAAGGAACACCGAGAACGAACACATGGCGAAACTGCTCAGACAGAAGTCGCAGATCGTTGTTTCGTACGGAGCATGCGCATGCTCCGGCGGCTCGCCGGCACTTGCGAACCTTGTTCCCGGAGGCAAGGACGAGATACTCGATTACGTGTACAGACAGTGCACATCGATGAAGGACTTCCAGGACAAGCAGAAGAAACCGATCATTCCGCAGACCTCTGTGAAAACGGCGGACGGCGTGATCACGATACCGGAGATGTACGACGTCGTGAAATCTTTGGATCAGGTCATCGATGTTGATTATTCGGTGCCCGGATGCCCTCCGACGAAGGGAACCATAAGCGAATTGATCGCGGCGTTCGCGGCATACCTGTACAATGGTGTCGCGCTGCCTCCGAAAGGAACGATGATCGGCGCTTCCGCGAAGTCATTGTGCGAAGAATGCCCCAGAAAGAAAGAAATGAGACGCATAACGAAGATCGTGGAACCGCATGAGATAGATGTCGATCCCGAACTTTGTTTAATGGATCAGGGAATACTGTGTCAGGGGCCGGCAACGGCAGGAGGATGCGGTTCAAGATGTACACGTGCGGCGCAGCCGTGCAGAGGATGCTACGGACCGACGAAACTGGTAGATGATATGGGCGCAAGCATGTTCACAGCCGTTGCGTCACTGTTCCCGGTAATGGATTTCGATCCGATATGCGGTGAAGACAGGATAATGGACATCATGGCGTCGGTGAAGGACCCGCTCGGTTACTTCTATGCGTTCTCGATGTCGAAGTCACTGATCAAGAGATCGGTGGTCGATAAGAAAGGAGGTCAGTGAGATGACCGGACCTGTAATTTGGGATGAGAAGAAAAAGATCGATTCAAAAAGGATAACGGTCGACCCCATAACACGTCTTGAGGGACACGGCAAGATCGAGATCTTCCTGGACGACAGCGGGAATGTCAGTAATGTGTACTGGCAGGTCCCCGAGCTGAGAGGTTTCGAAAGATTCTGCATCGGCAGGAAAGTGACCGAACTGAACCAGATCACCGCAAGGCTTTGCGGTGTCTGTCCCGGGGCGCACCATTTGGCGGCGACAAAGGCCATCGACGGATGCTACAGCACAAAACCGACGGACACGGCGTTCATGATACGCGACCTGTTCTACAATGCGCACTTCGTGCACAGCCACATAGCGCATTTCTATGCGCTGTCGTCGCCCGACTTCGTACTTGGTCCCGCTGCACCGGCAGCGACAAGGAACGTACTGGGCGTTGTAGGCGCGGTCGGCCTTGAACTCGGAAGCGCGGTTCTCAAAGCACGCTCGCAGGCGCAGAAGATCCAGGCGATGCTCGGAGGCAAGGCAACGCATCCGGTGCTCGGCGTTCCGGGAGGAGTGTCGATACCCGTCAGCAAGGAGAATCAGAAAGAGATGATCTCAATGGCGGAAAATCTGGTAAGCTTTGCAAAGACCTCGCTGGATGTTTTCACTGACGTGGTCTTGAAGAACAAGGATTACGTGGACATCATTGCGAATCCGAATCTCTATTATCATGAGACATACTACATGGGAACGGTCAACAAGGACAACAAGGTGGAGTTCCACAACGGTCAGGTAAAGGTCGTTGACCCGAAAGGATCAGAGTACCTGAGGTATGATGCCATCGATTATCTGGATCACATAGCCGAAGCGGTGGAGCCGTGGTCGTACGAAAAGTTCCCGTATCTGAAGAAGATAGGGTACAAAGGACTCATCGACGGCCCGGAGAGCGGAATGTACCGTGCAACACCTCTTTCGAGACTGAATGTTGCCGACGGTTTCACAACGCCGTACGCACAGGAAAAGTATGAAGAGTACCGCGGGTTCTTCAAAGACCTCGGAGTCACGGGACCGATACACTTCACCCTGGCAACGCACTGGGCAAGGATACTCGAGATGATCTATGCGGCCGAACGTTGCCTGGAGAATGCGCAGAACAAAGATCTGTGCACAGGCGACATAAAGCAGAAGGGAATAACACCCGGAGGACGCGGAGTCGGATGCATCGAAGCACCGAGAGGTACGCTTACGCATGACTACACGTGCGACGACAATGGTATCGTGACCGCATGTAACATGGTCGTAGGAACGACGAACAACAACGGTTCGATGAACATGTCCGTTGCAAAGGTCGCGAAAGCACTGATCAAAAACTTCGAAGTGTCTCCCGGACTTCTGAACATGGTGGAGATGGCCTTCCGTGCGTATGATCCGTGCAACTCATGCGCAACGCACAGCCTGCCTGGACAGATGCCGCTCAAGATCACGCTCAAGAACCCAGACGGTTCAGTGCATGATGTTGTGTCGCGCAGCTAAACACATCAGGAGGGGCAACCCTCCCTTCATTTTTAATTACAACCCGCTAAACAATGCGTCAGCTACGCCCTTTCACGATGAGATCCTTTCTCATACCAAGATATATGCCGTCAAGAAGGAATATCTTCGCATCGTCGATATCGATCATGCCGGAATTCATAAGCGGTCCCAGAAAACCTTCTTCTTTAACGTTCACAGGCGATCCTCCGAGAAGGCGGTTGAAGGAAGGGATCATAAGCAATTCATTAGGATGTTCTTTATAATTACCCGATTCACCGTTGAAAGGCGCTCTCATCCAGCATGGTTCCGTGGTTCTCTTTCCGACGCCGTCCCTGAACATAATCACCGGATGATTATGGGCCATAACAAGCATCTTTGAAGCCATGACATCAGCAGAGGGCCACGTGTGCCCGTGTATCATCCCCACGTCCCCGATCCTCAAACCGGTTGCGGGATGGATATTAACATGTTTAGGCAAAAAATCCTCTATCCGGGTATCGTGGTTTCCGATGACAACGTCCACGCGGTCAAAATGCTCAAGCATCGCCTGGAAGAATTCCGGTATTTCCGCATACTCCTGTTTCGTGGACCCGGGAACCGAGTCTTTGACATCTCCGAGCACAATGAGCCGTGAAGCGTCATCCGATATATTGAGCAGATCGTCTTTCATGATCATCGTTCTCGAAGGAAGATGGAATCCCTTGCGGCTCAAGTGACTCTCAACACCTATGTGCAGGTCTCCGATAACAACGGCATCATCAACACGCAAAGCAGGATGACCGTATATCGGCTGTATGTTCAAAGTATCATCTCAGGTGTTCTTTCAGAACCTTCGGTATCATATCGATGACATCGGTGGCGATCATCCCGTAGGATTTCTTACTGAATGCCTTCTCTCCGGCGGTTCCGCAGATGAACGCTCCGAGGCAGGCGGCGTCGTATGTGCTCATACCTTTTGACAAAAGGCCTGCAACGATCCCGGAAAGAACGTCTCCGGTGCCGCCGACCGTCATCGCCGGTGTTCCGGCCCGGTTCATTCTGATGTTTTCCCACTGTGCTATCGTATCGATCCGACCTTTAATCAGTATCGTCACATTTCTGTGTTCGGAAACATCCGCAACCGGGTCGCCGGATCCTGCGGAAAATATTTCGAATTCTTTGTGATGAGGCGTTATCACAACATTGTCAGGAATACGCGGCACAGAGGATATCGCGGTTATCCCGTCGGCGTCCACGGTCATGGGTTTTTTACATCTGTCCATGAATTCGCGGACGGCGGCCATTGTCCTTTCATCTGTTCCCAGCCCGGGACCTATAAGGACGGCGTCAACCTTTTCGGAAAGCTCCAGAAGGCGCGGAACATCGTTCTCAGTAAGAATATCATCGGACGTCCGGTGCATTATGAACGCCGGCGTCATGGAAGCGATGTGATCAAAACTCAATCTCGGCGTGGCAATACGAACGAGATCGCTGCCTACTCTGAAGGCGGCCATGGCCGACATTGCCGGCGCGCCTATATACGGTCCGCCGCCGATAACGAGAAGACGTCCGTTGTCTCCTTTATGCGAATCCTTTTTCGGTACAGGGTACCGAAGCATATCCCCCGGACCTACGAAACGCGACGCTTCTTCGGGTATCCCTATATCGGCAATTATGATCCTTCCGCAGTTCTTCTCGTTCATCCCTTCTTTCATATCATGGAATGTCACAGTTATATCCGGGATAAGATGGTCATCCGTACCGAATCCGGTCGGAACATCGGCGGAAACGATCGTTCCTTTGAATTTTTTCAGCACTTCAAAATATTTGATGTAAACGTCATCCAGCGGCGGCCTCCCGCCGATGCCGAGACCGCAGTCAATGATAACATCGTATTCGTTCACAGATACGTCTGTGAACATCGCCGGCCTTTTGCGAAGCAGATTATACTGGCGTTTGGCGGCATCGGTCTTGATCCTGTCAGACGGAAACAGAACGGCGACGTCCGCCTTTCTGCCGAAACGCTTTGCGCATGCGAATCCGTCGCCTCCGTTGTTTCCTATGCCGCATACGATCAGTATCTTCTTTCCGGCGAATTCTTTTGAGACGATGTCAAAAAGAGCAACACCCGCATTATCCATAAGCGTACTGACAGGTATACCGAGCGATTCGCAATTCCTGTCAAGGATCATGGATTCAAGCGGAGACATCATGATCGATAATCAGACTGATAATAATTAAATGTGCATGCGCTCACTGATTTTCCACGAGGCATTGTCCTACTTTCACAAGGAGCTTTGATTTTTTCATCTTGCCCTTTTCGACACGCACGCATCCTTGTTTCTTACGCCAGTTCGCAGGGTAAGCGGCATCATCGAATATCTCATATTCAAGATCAAGTATGGCTGCCGCTTTTGCGATTATATCCAAACTGGGTTCTTTGACGCACAGTTCCTTGGGAACTCTGCGGCCTTCGGATCGCTTGCGGCCTGATTCAAAATATTCGGGCCACAGCACTATAGCGTTGTCCTTGTCGTATGTCATGTCCGGATTACTCAAGCAGGACCGCATTAACCGCTCCGTCCTGTCCCGGACGGGAGGTGATCACGGCGTCTCCGATCTCTGTTTTTATGGTCGCCCCTTTGTTGAGGAGATTACGCTGAACATAGTTGGGGTCGGCAGGATTCGTCTTGACGCCCTGTATCTTCACCTTACTGACCTTGTTTGTTTTCTTGTCGACAACGTTGGCATATTCCGCAGCGAGTACCCTGACCTTTATGTTTCCGCCTGCGGTGCGGTACAGCTTAAGACTCTGCGCGCCGATCTTGGCGAACTGCTTCTCCGTACCGATCTCAAACCTTCTTTTGCTCTTACTGGAGATCAGCCTTCCTCCGGTCGGCTTCCTTCTTGATTTACCCTGCCAAAGTGCCATGTTATCCGGAACGACCAAAGATGATAGCCTATTTAAAACTTTTTAGCTTCTGATTTTTTCCGGATTATGTGCGAACACATCTTTTCACAATATTCGACCCTGCTGCCTGCACCGAATAAACGCATCGTTCAAGAACGCAAAGTGATTAACTCGGCATCTGCTTTACCATTCTCCATGACGAGGAGCGCCGCATACCCGTCCTTGGCCGCTCCCGGGTTAAGGAACAGCGTACCGTCATGATATTCGGTGCCGCGCGCTTCATGTATATGCCCTGAGAGTACGACTTTGGGCTTATGTCTGTCAACGATCCTCCTGACGGATTCGCTTCCAACTCTCACGCCGGACGGTATCATGTCAAGATATCCGAAGGCAGGTGCATGGACCATAAGTATCGTAACTCCTTCGCATATAGGATCAAGCGAACGCAGGATGTCATCCTCGCTGATCTCGAACGGCGTGTTGAAGACGGTCGGATTGGATCCGCCGAGACCGACGATCTTTATATCTCCGACCGTAACCGTTTTTCCGTGCATGTCCACCGCGACCCCGGAGATACGGGACGGCAGATCGCGCGGGTCGCAGTTCCCCGGGACAGCGTACACGGTCCTTTTCAGCGATGATATGTAATCGACGGCAACATCGGCAAGCCCGAAATTGGTAATGTCGCCGAGTATCATGATATTGTCAGCGTTATGTGCCGCGGCAGCATCATTAACAAGTTCCGCAGTTGACATCTTCGCATGTATGTCAGATATTATTATCGATCTCATGCATCTTCGAATCACAACAAAATAGATAAGTTTTCATGAAGGCCCGATCATTCACGGCGGTTCAAAGAGTCTTTCGCGTCTCTGTATATTCTTTCCGAAGGATAGATGTCCGCAACTTCCGGATCAGGTGTTATGAATTCAAGTCCGGTCTCCTCCGAGAACCGCCGCCGGCCTTCGCACAACTCTTCACCGCAAATTCCGATGCCGGTGTCGATCATGACCGCATTCTTGTATCCGTATACTTGAAACACTTCTTTCACCGTGTGAATGTTCATGACCTCGAAACCTTTGCAGAAATCCAACTCCTTCGAATATTCTTCCCAATTCTCAACTATCGCCGGCGTGACATAGAACATCCCGGGATGTTTTTTCACAAAACCGCTGTATTCGGAACGTCCGCCGACCGCAACGCCTATGCAGTCGTCGCATACGTCATCATTACGGTCGCGGAATACAAAGACCGGAATGCCGATCTCTTCGGAGAATTCGGAAGCGTCCCATCCGTAATTGCCGCACATACCGTAACACAAAGCAATCACATCAGCCCTGTTCCGATATTTTTTCATCTGATCTTCCAGTGTGCGGCGCAGAGATTCCGGGCGAACGTGAAGACCCAGTTCATTCATGAGTATGACCACATTGAACTCATTATCATTCATATCAACGTAACCGTTATCAAATTCCCACATATCCGAGACGGAATATCCGATCCCTTCGCGTTCTAATTTTTTCATCAGAGTGTGCGATGATACGGTGCCGAGAACATACACATTCTTCTTTTCTTTATCGGAACCGAGAGAATAAACTATCTCATCCTCAAGAACGGGACAGCCGATGATGCATAATGTTCCTTTTACCATCCTTTAATGAATGTATCTTCCGAATAAAACATGTCCGTTTATGATACACGTCCTAAAAACACCTCATCCGTGAAGAATAACTGCGTGGAGGGCGAGATTTGAACTCGCGAGTCCTTTTGGGACAATAGATTAGCAGTCTATCGCCTTACCTGGCTGGGCTACCTCCACATTTTTTGGTGGGCTCGGCCGGATTCGAACCGGCGACCTTTGCCGTGTGAAGGCAACGTCATAACCACTAGACCACGAGCCCTTGATTCCGTCAAAGCATAACGGGATATATAACCGTTCACTCACTCGTGAATTTAAGTATTACGCAGATCGCGAACAGTAAAGATTAACTTCACGCCCTTCTTCCTGAAATATCATGAAATACGATCAGACGACCAAAGATGCACCTAAGGAAAGCGATCGGGACAAGAAGTTCGACGGCGCCCTGAATTCCGTTCTGCACACGGACAAAAAGGATTATCCGTGTTACGTCGGCGGCCTAATGGTGGCATCAGGGAACGAACACACGGTATCCAGTCCGGTGGACGAAAGTATAAGGTTCGGAAGGTTCCAGGAGCCCGAAGACGGTCTTTCGGACAGAGCCGCGGATGTTGCTTCCGATGCATTCAGAATATGGTCAAAAATCGACAAGGAGAAACGTTCTGAAATATTTGTAACGGCGCTGGAGACCATAAAGAGACAAAAGTACAAGCTCGCCGCGGCCGTAACGCTCAGTTCCGGCATGACGCGTGATGATTCCATATACGAAGTTGAAAGACTGATCGAGATCATTGAGGAAGGGTCGGAGAAGATAAAGACCGCAAAAGGAAAACCGGCCGGAACATGGGCCGTGATATCGGAATACAATTCTCCGCTGGCAGCACCGATGGGTTATGCCGTTTCCGCGATGCTCGCCGGCAGCAGCGTTATCGTCATACCTCCGAAGGAATGCCCGTTCCCGGTGTATGCGGTATATGAGATACTTGCTCCTCTGCTGCCGGACGGCGTTCTGAACATAATATTCGACAGAAAAGGCAAAGCGGCCAATGCATTGATCGAGAACGAGAACATCAAAGGAGTGGTCGCCGTCGGCAGAAGCGACAGATTCGAAGACCTCATGTTCGCCGCGATCAACGATCAGCTGCTGTTCATCGGCGAATTCAAAGGGATGAATCCTCTGGTGATATACAAACCGGCGTCAATGCAGGCGGCCGCGAATATTGCCGTGACATCGGCATTCAGGTACGGCGGTCAGAGGATCGACTCATGTTCAAAAGTAATAGTTACGGTAAACGAACAGAAACAGTTCATCGAACATCTTCTCGCTGAAGCGAACAAGATGACCGTAGGAGATCCCGCTGAGAAAGGAACATTCGTCGGCCCGATCATATCAAAGGAGAACATGGAGAATTTCCTGAAGATCGTTAAGAATTCCAGGGACAATCTGATCTTCGGAGGGAAAAGAGTGACAGGAGAGATAACGGACGCCGGATATTATGTGTTGCCGGCGATATTCGCGGGTCTTCCGGAAGACCATGAGTTCAATGGCATAGACCACAGTCTGCCTGTACTTTCCGTGCAGATAGTCAACGATCTAAGCGAAGCGATCGAGATGGCCGGCGACTGTGAATTCGGCATGAGTTCGGGAATAGTGTCAAAAGATGAGAAGGTCATAGAAAAGTTCCTCGGAGAGGTGAATTCAGATGTTGTATACGTCAACGGGCCGAGCGAGACCGTGGGAACGGCAGTCAGGGCGGACGTATCGGAGTTTCTGAAATAATGTATGCGATCACAACAACAGTCTGATGCGGTTATACTGCCTCATATCCCGCGGATCTTAACGTCTTTGATGTATTCCTTTGCGATCTCGGCCATATTGATAAGTTTCGACTCTGGATAAGGATTGAGGACGGAGAGAGCATCATCCATCGTAACTTTGTTTCTGAACTGATGTATACGATATCTCTTTGCTCCTTTGATATTCATAGATATATTTTTTATATCATCATCTTTAACATAGATGGGTACGGCAGTTGTCCTGAATTCGTGGTCAACGCCGGAACCAATGATCAATTCGATGCTTTTCCTTATAATGTCAAGATCCACAATTGCTCCCGAGGCGGCGTTGTATCTTTCATTGAGTGATGATTTCACGTCCATGGCCACCATGTCAACGAGGCCGGCGCCGATGAGATCGTCCAGAACCTCGGGGAAAAGACCGTTGGTGTCTATCTTCACCTTCACGTTCAGCGCCTTTATCTTCTTAAGGAATTTTTCAATATCCTCATTCATAAGCGGCTCTCCGCCGGATACCACCACTCCGTCTATGAAGTCCGAGTTCTCTTCAATGTATGCCAGTACGTCTTTCTCATCTATCCCGTCAACGGTATCCGCATTCAAGACCATCTCTCTGTTATGACAGTACGGACATCTGAGGCCGCATCCTGCCAGATAAACGGTGCAGGCGACCATTCCGTCCCAATCAAGCAATGTCGTTTTTATGAATCCAGCTATCTTCACAATATTGGCTATTACGATAACAATAAATCTATTTTATGGTGCGATATACGAAAACAGCGTACGCCGCAGCACGCTTTATCAATATGTGCGCACAAAGCTCAAAAAATGAGGTAACAATTTGTATATTGTCGCTGTTCCTTACTAATCGTGCGGTGATTCTGCGATGAAATTCAAAATAAGATTCCTTCCATCCGGTGCGCGTGCGCTCGTTGATCGCGATACGCTGATCTCAGACGCCGCGAAGGCCGCCGGTGTTGTCATCAGGACTCCGTGCAACGGCAACGGAAGGTGCGGGCGCTGCAATGTTACGATATCAAAACATGAGAACGAATTGCAAAACGGGCCGGAGAACAGCGGCGGACGAAAAGAGAAAAACGCATTGAAACCGGATCACATGATAGTGCTTGCATGCAGAACACATGTTAACGCGGACATGTGCGTATCGATACCGCCGGATGACGACGGGATAATCGCATCCAATGATCACAGGAACATCGAGATACACGATCTCACACCGATCGCCGCACCAATGAAATGCAACGCTAACAACTATGGCTTGGCGGCGGACATAGGAACGACGACCGTTGCGGTTTCCGTCGTTGACATGAACAGCGGTACGGATATGTATTCTGCGTCAGGTTACAACACACAGGGAGTCCACGGAGATGATGTTCTCTCAAGAATAGAGTATGCGCACGAGGGCGGGACCGAAGAACTGAGAAGATCCGTTGTGAAATCAATAAACGATCTTATCGATCCGTTCGTGCGCGAAAACGATAAACGCAACAATGAAAAAGGGCTCACGAAGGATGACATAAACGCCGTATACGTATCCGGGAACACAACGATGATCCATTTGTTCCTGGGCATAGATCCGTCTCCGATAAGGGAGCCTCCTTACGATCCGGTGGTGAAGGAAGCGGAGATCACGGGCAGGGAGAGCGGACTACACGTGAACGCTGATGCAATGGTGATATGCATGCCATCTCCGGCCGCATACGTCGGCGGTGATGTGACATCGGACATAATCAACTCCGAAATGGACACCGATGACGGATTATCGCTTTTGATAGACGTAGGCACGAACGGAGAGGTTGCGCTCGGCAACAAGGACATGATGCTCGTCTGTTCGTCGTCTGCCGGACCTGCCTTCGAAGGAGGGATGAGATCGGGCATGATGGCCAAGCCCGGCGCCATAGACAGTTTCAAAATAACGGAAGGAAGGTTTGAATACACGGTCATTGCGGGAGACCGGGCAAAGGGTATATGCGGTTCCGGACTGATCGACATACTGGCGCAGCTGTTCATTCACGGCTACATAGACAAAAAAGGAAAGTTTACCGATAAAACATCCATTGAAACGATAGACGGGAAAAAGTCGCTTACAATAGCGGAAGGTGTGCGCATAAGCGAAGACGACATACATGATGCGATACTGACAAAGGCGGCAATATATTCCGCATCAAGATCACTGATACGCAATCTGGGTGCGAACATTGATGACATTGAAAAGATATACATCGCCGGCGGTTTCGGGAATTTCATAAACACGGAAAGTGCGATCGCGATAGGTATGCTTCCCGACGTTCCGAGAGAAAAATTCGAATATCTCGGGAATGCGTCGCTCGCCGGAGCGAAGCAGGCGCTGTTATCCTCGTCTGCAAGGAACAGGATAGGAGAGGTGTTCAAAAGAATGACATACGTCGACCTGAGCTCCGATCCTTTGTTCTCCGATGAATACATATCCGCGCTGTTCATCCCGCACACGGACTTCTCTCAATTTCCGACGTATGCGGATCACGGGCGATGATTCTTTCTTTCGCATCATCAGTTACTTGATCTCGTTCATTACCATTCTCAAAAGAGGTGATGCGGTTCGCTCGTTCACACGGAATTTGAAGTTCTCATATCTGCATTTTTTGTACTTCACATCGCCCACCGTGAACTCGTAATGGTATTTGGGACAATTCGCACACATTCCTGTTTCGTTGGATACGTCGCACGCTTTCCCTCTTTTGATAGCATTAAGTATCGGTGTCGGAAGGGACATGAGGTCGTTGATGTATTCGTTTATCCGGTCAGCGTAAATGTGAACCCGAACATCACGTCCGACAGTAAGGGTGATCAGCGTATTTTTTGTTCCCGGTCTGTTGTATGTTATTTTTTTAACACCGTCCGCACTGTCGATCTTTGCTTTGCACGATCTTTCCTCAAGCAGAACTTTCAGATCATTGACGAATTTTTTACCGACCTCTTCAGCATTCAAGATATGTTCGGCAGGATACATACATATGAATGTCATTGCGCCATAATAAAACATGATGCCGCCGAACACGGATCTTAAGGTATTTTTTTCTACTGTATATGAACCGTAAACGATGTTATCACCGCAGACGAAACGATAAATTCCGCAGGATCCGCGTATTATTTTCCATGAGATGAATATGAACGGTGGCCTTTAATACGGAACTGTTGTTGATGAACTCGATGAGTTGGAATTTTGCGACCACGCTTATAGGCTCGCTGCCGTATGATGACGCCGAACACGCACTGGACAAAATACTCAGCGGTAAAATAACCTGCCCCGCGTGGCCGCAGCTTCCGGCCCTGGGGTTCACGGAAAGCATGTACGTGCAGACTGGCTGCCGTCTCCCGGGCGTTAACATAGACGAGGAAGCCAAAAGGATAACGGTCAACACGTCATCCTATGACGCCACTGACATATACACCGCCATTCTGTCCGACGATGTGTCGTATTTCACACACCCGGAAAAGTATCACAAAGGCCTTTACGAGTTTTTGAACAGAGACCTATCAAAATTCAAAGCAGTAAAGGGACAGGTGACCGGACCGATCAGCGAAGGTCTGCAGATACAGGATGAGAACGGAAAATCGGTCATATACGATGAAGCGTACTCCGAACTGATAATAAGAACGGTTAACATGACGGCAAAATGGCAGTACGAAAGATTATCTAAACAGAACAAGAATGTGATAATCTTCTTTGACGAACCTTCTCTGTCTTTACTCGGAACGCCGTTCGCATCGATCTCCAATGATCAGGCGGTAAAGTGGATCAACGAATCGATGGAAGGATTGGGCTGCAGCATAGCGATACACTGCTGCGGCAACACCGACTGGGCGCTTGTCCTCAGAACGAACATTGACATTCTGAGTTTTGATGCTTACTCGTATGCGCACACGATCGCAATGTTCCCGGACGAGGTCTCCGCATTTCTGAAGAAAGGAGGAACACTGTCATGGGGCATCGTACCGAGCAGCGACGACGCCATAGCGTCGGAGACCGCCGACAGTCTTGTAAAGAGATTAAAAGAAAGCATAGCCGCACTCGTTCGGAAAGGAGTGAGCGAAGACCTGATGATCAAACAGTCGATGCTGACGCCGCAATGCGGCCTCGGCCCTGTGGAACCGAAGAGCGCGGATAAGGCGCTGGATATGCTGTACAGCGTATCAAAAACGATGAAGGAACATTACGGTGTGTAAAATGATAATCGCATTGGCAGGGAAAGGCGGCGTAGGAAAAAGTTCGATCTCGTCGCAACTTATATTACGATTGTCGAAGAACGGTCCGGTCCTCGCGGTCGACGCGGATCCGAACACCAATCTTCCGGATAAATTGGGAATTCCGGCGGAGATCACCATAGGCGAAATAAAAAACCGCGCCGTGAACGACTCGAATTCAATACCGAACGGGATGAGCAAGCATGAGTACGTTGCGCTGGAAGTGCGCAAAGCGATGCATGAGCACGACGACATCGATCTTCTGGTGATGGGAAGGCCGGAAGGAGAAGGATGCTACTGTTTCATGAACAACGTCCTCAAAGAATGTTTTAACGGTATGATACGGAACTATGAGTTCACGGTGGTGGACAACGAGGCCGGTATGGAACATCTGTCAAGAAAGACGCTTCCCGGAGCGGACATAATGCTTTTTGTCTCCGATCCGACGAGGATAGGCATAAAGACGGCGTCGCGTCTTTCATCCGTGGCATCGGAGGTCGGGATGGAAGTTGGCAGAAAAATACTCATCATCAACAATCTTCCGGGAGACCTGCCGCCGGAACTTTCGGATGAGGCGAAAGCGAACGGATTCAAGGATATCATATCGATAAAACACGATCCTTTCGTGTATTCCGCAGGCCTCGACGGTTCTCCGCTGAGATTACCGGACGATTCTGAACTCAGCAAGGGCGTATCATTAATAATCAGTATGATCACACAAGCGTGAACTGTGTCGATATCACAATCATCTCGGAGGTTTCAGATTCTTCAGGAACTTCGGTATGTCGCGTGATTCAGTCGTACCGATGATAACTTCGCGATCGAGAAGTTCCCGCAGCTTGGAGGACATCCTTGCCACCAATCCGGGAATTACAACGATTCCGTCCGATTTTGATAATACGCCGCTGTCGTTCAATGCTTTTGCAACGTGTTCCGGATTGAACTTTCCTGCGGAATATGCGGTCAGCACGGACAATCCTTCCGTGTCCACTATCTGCAGCCAGACGGGTATCTTCGATTTTTCTATGTCTGCGCGCACGGTGAAATATGTGAGCGAGAAATTGGCGGTGAAGAATATAGGCGAATGCTCGTTCGGCTCGCCTATAGGATAAAGGCCCTGTTTCACCTGTATCGGTACCTGAGGGTCGGTGTATATATTCTGGCGGAGCGTGAACAGCGGCAGCGCCTCGTAACTCTTCAGATCATCGAATATCACTAAACTTCCGTATTTCATTGTGGACACGGCAGCGATCGCAACCGCGTACTCTCCGGAGCCGACACGGTTCATTAACGGATATCCGAACTGTTTGAATCTTTTCTTAATGGCCGCTCGTCTTGCGATCGTATGTTTCTCCACACATTCCTTCAGGTTCGCTGCGCCCGTGTCAAGCACTATATCGTCAACACCCATCGCCTTTGCTTTATCGGCGAGGCCGGCAAGCGATCCCATGTTCGGATCGCGTAATACCAGCGGACACGAGTACTTTTTTGAGAGAGCTACCATATCATCAAAATTCTCTGTGTTCGCGTGATATATCAGAGGTCTGCGTGACGACGCAGCGCTTAATGCGGATTCCAGAACGGAGGCGCAGCACTCGAGGGCGAACGGTTTCTCCCATAATTCCATAACAAGAACGACGGCATCTCTGAACACCTTAGGATCGCCGGAATCGCATCTGACGGACACCATGTCCGTTTCAAATACCATACCTACTCTTTCGAATCTCAATTTTTTTATGGTTTCGATGCGGTTACGTATATTCTCCTTATCGGAGACGGTGACCGCATAAGCAGTCGGATTGATGAATCCGCGCTCATGTCTGTGCAGCACCGTTTCGCCGCCCATTCTAACTTCACTGCCTTTTCCGAGGACGACCGTTCTTATCGGGGGCGCCGACGACTCTTCCAGTGCGTCCTTCGAATCCTTGCTTATGTGAGGACAATCGTCTATCTTCGCCTTCTGATTGGCAAGGAGCATCGCAAACGCCAGACAAGTCGGCTGACCGCAATCCTTACAGTTGGTCTTGGGCAGCAGTTTGAAGAACTCTATCGCCGTCGGCATCAGTCACACCTCAGTTCATCCGCATAACCTAAGATCATATCGGCTGCGCCCGGTCCTCTCATTATTACGATGTCCGCGCCGGATGCCATGGCCGCCATTGCCGTCATTGTTTCCCACCATGTCACTCTATTGACCACATCACCAAGGTCGGCGTCATCGTCATTGACGGCGTCACCGACATCCCACGCGCCGGTGGCGTCGCATATCATCGGTATCTGGAGCATCTTGTCCCCTGACAGGGCGGCGAGCCTTATCCTTTCATTCACGGAATACGAATAATCCAATCCCATTCCCAGCGGAGCCATCAGCGGATCCATAAGAATATCGCTGCGCTGAACTCCGAAATCGGTAAGGACGATGTTCATCTGTTTTGCAAGGTTAAGATCAAGATTGGAGAATGCGATCAGCGCATGTTTCCCCGCAATGGCGGCGGACGATATCGTCTTGTGACCTTCTTCGTCGGCTTTTGCAAGTACGAGTCTCCTGTTTTTGACGGAATTGCTTATTTCTTTCATAAGATTGTCATCAACCTCAGGAATGCCGCACCCGTAGACTATCACCGGGAGCTGCGTTGCGTCAGCTATTCTTTCAACGAGTTCGGAAGCGTATTCAGTTGTCTTACCTTTGTCCGGATCGGTTCCTTTGAGCCGCAGACATATCATGTCAGCGCCGATCGATTTCCACATCAATGACCATTCCACAGGATCCTTTTGGCGGCCGTTGAACATCGATGCCGCAAGCTCAGGGTAATCGGTAAGGTCGTCCACCACTTCTCCGGCTATCATCATCCTGCGTTTACACGTGTTCTCGAAGGAAAGGAGAGGCATCCCGTCGGATCCTCCGGCGATATAGTCTCCCTTACCGAGGACGATCTCACCGATCTTACCGGGATATTTTTCACTGACATCGGGTATTTTCATGGTATCACTCATATCAGCGGAGGCATGTTCAGCGCAGGATGCTCCTTCTCCGCCATCCATGTCATGAGGCCTTCCGCATCCTCCGTTACCGTTTCATCCGCTATCTTATCGTAAAGGTTCGGGACGTTCATCTCTTTTCCTATTCTTTCAATCTCATCGGCAAGCGATTCCTTCAGGCGCTTGGGCATCCACGCCACTCTCATCATACCGCCTTCGGCGGATATGAACTTCCTGCTTGTTATGTATTTTCTTCCGATGCCCATGAATCCCGGAGTTTGCCTTCCGCCGCCTATGGAGCCGGCGAGCGTCGAGAACTTCATTCCGACGGGAGTCATTCCCGTATGGTCTCTGTCAACAAGCACAACGGCCTGCATGTCGGCGGTCATTGCCACTATTACCTCAAAGCAGCCGCAGGAGGTCATCGGTGAATCCATGAGACTGTACATGCACATTCTTTCGATGTTGCCGTGCGACTGCGCTTTGACGACGTCGTTCGTTCCGTCCCATTCGCCTTTCTCCTCATCCAGAACGGTTCCTTTCGAAACCGGAGCGTTCGGCCCGTTGGGCGACAGTTCGTTACTGGCCTTGGCGTCGAGCCAATTTATTGCGCCGCATAACCCCAATCTTTCGGGAGCGACGATGCACACATGGTCCGGTGCGAACGACTGGCACATGGTGCACGTATAGAACACGTCAACCGAATCATCCGTCAGCCCCTTAAGACGTTCGTCCCTTTCGCCGTACACCCTTTTTGCAGCTTCATGATATTCCGTGACCTTTGCGGGGTCCGTTATTATCGTCACCTGGATCCTCGTAACGACTTTACCGAATTCTTCCTTTATCTTGTGTATCAGTATCTTCCCGACGTGTTCCAGCATGAATCCGTTTTCTTTCGCCTGATCGCTTATCCTTATCCAATTGGAATCCCTTTGGCCGGCATGCCACAGCCCTTCCGCGAAGTTCAGGAAATTGTGCACGTTCCTTTCTATCACCGGTTCAAGATCGGACTGCACATCCTTTCCGTATATATGCACAAGTATTCCGAGCGGGATCAGTGAACCTTTTTCAAATTTGTCGATGTCGTTGCCTATCAGCGTGACCTTTCCGTCTTCTACGCTCTTTTCATCGGCAACTGTGAGAAGTTCGAAGGATTCGCTTCTTGTTCCTCCCGCTTCGATGTAAGTGTTCGGTTTTCGCACAGTTTCGCCTTCAAACGCCGGCCCGTACGCCACAGGAAGGTCTATAGGCTCAAGTTTCACGGTTATTCCGCGTTCCTCTATTCCGACCTGCAACATATCCAGATGTTCTCTGCAGGTACGCAGCGCACCGTTTATGTACGGAACCTCGCGGTCGGTTATCACAACGGCGCTGTGCAACAATGCGGCAAAAGCGAACGCCGCATCGATGCATGTCAGCGGACCCAAATGGATGACGACGATCTTCGGTCTCTTTGAAAGATATTCTTTCAAACGTTCCCTTTCGCCTTCTCCGATGCCGCCGAATGAATACGCGGCCCTCGCCGCGAAGTTCAAAGCATGAACAGTCGCCGTGAAACTTCCCAGAGGATAGAACATACGGCTCCATCCTATTTCGATGCCGCTTTCCCTCATCTGTTTGAGACAGTCACCGGACGCGCATGAGATCATTCCCTTTGACTGACAGTTCCTGACCATCTTCCTCAATTCAGGAACTTCCTTTTCCTTTCTGCCGAGGAACAGGACCGCGCCGGGTATGGTCTCGTCAACGAAACTCAGGCCCAACTCCCTTAAGATCCGGTCCGGTATGAAACCCTCGCCTTCATCCGTCTTTCCGTTGAGGTATCTGACGGATTCGATAATCTCGGCGGCGCACATGGCGTTCTCGCCCGCAAGAAGACCGTCATCGATGGTCGCGCAGCCTGGTTCTTTCAAATTGTCAAGCAACGTCAGAGCACCGTCTATATCAATATCGGAAACGCCTTTCCATCCGTAAAGCAACGGGAGGCCGTACGCCGTTTCCGGAAACGAAAGTTTCGCATTCCCATGCTCGGCCTTAGCCTTCCGGACGATCTCTTTGGCAAGTGAGACCAGTTCTTTGGATCCTTCCGACGCCATTGATATGAGCGCAGCGGCATCCGCCTTATCGGCCGAACCGAACAATTTATCCAATGATGCGCCGGCAGCCCCGTATGTTCTTTTAATGTATTCTCTGCTCAGTTCCATCAACTCAGTTCATTCTTCTGTATTCGATCAGTTCGAATATTCCGTTCATCTTCTCAAGAGCTTTCGGTAACTCTTTCTCCATCTCATCGACCGAATGCCTGCATGCGCCAAGGTCGGCCGTCACGTCAAGCCTCATTGTCTGGTAACATATCTTTACTTTGCTGAACACCGACATCAGGTTCACATTCTCTTCCGCCAGATGATCGACCACCTGCTGTATCGATCCGGGACAGTCGGGTATGCTGAACCCCATTTTTACGAGTTCCGTGCCCTTTCTGAGCAGCGTTATCGAAAGCATCCACGATTCCGAATCGGCGATGATCATCGCCGTGGATCCGTTTATCCCGTTCAGGATGTCGGAATATTCTATGGACGTATCGAACATATATTCTTTCATTGTAACGGGTGCACCGCACCTCAGTTCGGATTTATCGCTTCCGGCCCCGCCGGAACGGAACACGCGGCCTATGTCCGCAGACTTCACTTCAATGTGGTCCAATTTTGATACCGACGGGTCGCCCGCATACTTAAGCGATCTGAATGATTCGGCGATTATGTCGGCTTCGCCCGCGAAACTCAGGTCAACGAGCATCTTCCATATGATATTGGTGTCCGAAATGGCGTTCACGGACACCGAGTTAAGGATATTCACATTCCGGGAACCGAGAAATCTGGCAGCCTGCGCCGTTGCTCCGGGAACATCCGACATGTACACGGTAAGATGGGTAAGCGTCCTGTAGTTCTCCTGAGGGAACGCGGATAGTATAAGCTCATATTCCTTTGCGCCGCCTCCCTTGTATTCGAACAAAGTGCTGTAAACGCATCCTCCGTCCACAAGACCGATGGACTCGGACAACCCTACGTCTATCTTTACCTTCGAGTCCGCAACCTTAACAAAATCCCATACTTTCATTCCTTATACCCGCGGACTCTCTTAAACAATTCAATCATATATCTTTTCGGTTCGCACTTTTCACAGACGGCAGAGGAGCGGACCATTCCGGTTGCTCTTTACTGCGGTTGTCCATATCTTTGATAAGATCTCGGAGGTTGTTATCGTTGTCATTCGAAGAGATGATCCTCCGTATGTCGTCGCGGCATCTCATCCCTCTTTTACGGTATTCCGTCCCTTCCGTTGCTCTTTCCACAAGGGCCGCCGCTTTTTTCATAAGTTTGGTCACATCTCTGACAAGAGAGATACGATCCTTGACGGCATCCGGCGGACGGCCCTCGCTGAATGTGTATCTTCCGGGCATCCTTTTTCTCAATCCGGTTTGATACGGGCATTTGGTGCACTCGTACCCGATATCAGCATCACGGCCGTCAAGCGTCGTGTTGCTGACAGCGTCAGTAGGGTAACCGCACACCGGGCAGACGTCAGCATGCGAACGGCCGTCATGCATATTGTATTCTATCCCTATCTCAAGGATCCCGCGTTCGATGGCAACCTTTCTGATGCGTTCGCCGCTGATGCGGTAGTCCTCACGATCACGTTTCAATTCGTTCAGAACCAATTCCGCCATTGCAGTCTGCGACCTGACATGGCGCTCGCGCTTGATCACAGCGCGTATAGCTTCATCAAGCCGGTCGTCGTCGGGTTTTCGGTACACAATATCGTCCTCTAACAATATGCCGTTTTATATATTAGAGAATGCGCCGGCGTATGCTGACAAGGGCTGCCGCCGGCTGTTCTTCTTTACGGCAAACGGTATCCTGCGCTCGTGATCAGAGAATATATTTTTTAAAGGTTATACTTTTATTTTCATCCATTCATACAGGTTCAAGGATGTAACAAGCTTGACAAATGCTATAGAGATCACGTCTCTGACGAAAACATTCGGACACTTCACGGCAGTATCGGACATCACGATGACCGTGAGAAAGGGAGAGTACATGGGACTTCTGGGACCGAACGGTGCAGGCAAGAGCACAATGCTGAAGGTCATAACCGGAATGATCAGGCCGACCTCCGGAACCGTGTTGGTGAACGGCATCGACTGCAGAAAACACAGAAGGGCCATGGAATCGGTCGGCTGTGTCATCGAGACTCCAGAGTGCTACCCGAACTTCACGCCCGTGGAGATACTCAGTTATGTCGGAAGGCTGAGAGGCATAGGCAGGAACGAGATCCAAGCGAGGATAAGGGATGTGCTTGAAGAGGTCAGGATGTGGGACTGGAGAAACAAAAAGATAGGAAAATTCTCCAAAGGCATGAAACAGCGCGTGTCATTGGCGCAGGCGCTTATGCCGGACCCCGATATATTGATAATGGACGAGCCGACGTCGGGTCTCGATCCGAGGGGACTGATGGAGGTCCGGGAAATACTGAGGGATATGAAAAAGAACGACAGATCCCTTCTGATATCAACGCACATGCTGAACGAGGTCTCGGAGGTGTGTGATTCCGTTACCGTCATAAGGAAAGGGAAGACGATGATGTCCGGAAACGTCAGAGACCTTTCAAGAAAAGCGGAAAAGAACGCCACGCTGGAGATCTCCCTCAAAAGGAACATGACCAAAAGTTTCATCGAAGATCTCCGCGACTTCAACAATGTGACGTACGCTGAGCGCATCAATGATTACACGTTCTCAGTCAGTTTTGCAGGCATCGACGACAGAGACGGCCTGATAGACATGATAAGACGGCACGATCTCGGACTTATGACTCTGAATCAGAAAGGATCCGACCTGGAATCGTTTTACATGAGTCTCACGGGAGAGGATGACAAAGATGACGTTCGATAGGCCCGGCGAAGAAGAGAGGACAGATCCGGCCGACACCGTTGTCGATGTTGCAGAAGAGATCGATACCGTCGATATCGATGATGATACGTATGACAATTATGATGAGGATATGCATATTGACGACGCCGATCGTACAGACGCCGTAAATGCAAACGCCGGCGGCGAGATCGTGGATGCCGACGTCGTATACACTCCTCTCAGCGCCGATACGGAACGGATCGGAAAAAGGTACAGACTGCCGTCGCAGATACGCCAGATGTCATCTGTTTACGCGGTACAGATGAGACAGTATGCGAAGAATGCAAAAACATTCCTCTTCATCTTACTGGCAGCGCTGATATTCATAATACCGTTCGTGGTAGAATCCCTTTACCCGAATTCCTTTGCAGACCTGGAGATAAGTTTCCTGTTGTTCCTGCTGCCGTACATGATGGCGTTCATTCCGGTGATGTTCGCAGGTAAGGTATTATCCTCCGAGTTCAGGGACAAGACCGCATACATGGTGTTCCCTTTGCCGATATCAAGGACGGCGTTCTATACCGGAAAATTCCTGGCGGCGCTGACGCTCAGCTTCGGCGTGATCCTATTGGGATTCGGTATTGCGATATTCACGGCTGACATATACGGGATATATATTCCGGACAGCATGCCCGCTTCTCTTGCTCTGGCAATGTGCGGCGTCTTCGCAATAGCGGCAATGGCGTACATGCTGAGCACACTCTTGAAAAAGGGTTCCGTAGGGGTCATGATGGTGATCATGTTCGTGCTTCCGGTGATATTGGCCGGCGGATGGGTGTTCTTCCTTGATTACATGATGGGAGAAGGATACATAGACCTGCAAACGGAGGAGACCATGATAAGAACGCTCATGTTCCTGCCGATATTCGCTTATGCGCCCGCGATGATCCAGATGGGCGTAGGTATGGACGGGCTGCCGCCTTTGACGTTCTATACGATGGGTCTCGACCCCGGTTTCGCCAACGTTCTGCTGTTCGAACCGCTCAACTTCGCCGTTGTGTCCGTGATCACGGGAATAGTGTTCCTAATCATCGGATTGATAAGGATAAACAGGAAGGAGCTGTGAACATGATAGACGTATCGACCATTGAATTCGGCTACATATGCCTGGCAGCAGGGATTTCCTGTTTCATCATAATGATCATGCTCGGAAGAAAACAACGTATAAAGGATTGATCACAGCTTCGCTGAATGATGCGAGGTTTTAAAATGATGCGCAGACTCCGGATAACCATACGCGGGGGTAGCCGAGTTGGCCAAAGGCGCAGGACTTAAGACTCCGCAGAGGAAGAAATTCTGTCTCACAGGAGTTCGTGGGTTCGAATCCCTCCCCCCGCACCAACCGCTTCGATCCAATTAATCGGTTTTTGGTTTTCAACTCATTTCTATTCATTTTTTTCATTTCTCCTTTTTTCCCATAGTTTTAAAATGTTTGACATAGCAGATTTCTGCGTTCTTCGAGCGTAATATTTTTCTGTGGTCCGGCTGGTCCGGTGACCCATTATAACGGCCACATCTTCGACCGAAACACCCTCATCAATGAGCATCTGGCCGAAAGTTCTGCGGCCCTCCCGGAAATCGAATTTGTGTGATACCTCATTTTCTACCCGTGTCTTAAAAAATCTAAGGGCGTTTGTAGAAAAATAGCGACGGCCGGCGGATGTGAAAAGGTATCCTTTGGATCCGAATTTTATATTTCTGAGATGGACGTATTTTTTAAGGATCTCGATACCTTCGGGATGGATCGGAATGTATCTAGGCTCTCCATAAGATCCTTGACCTTTAACAACATCAATGTAGATCACACCGTCCGATGTGTTAAGGTTCTCTATCCGGGCATGTTGGATCTCGACCGGTCGCATACCGGCGCAGTATGCGCAGACTACCACCGAGTAGTTTCTAATCCTCTCATACGATTGGCATTCGTTTCCCTTGTCGAGAATCTCAGATAAGATCGTAAGCGGAGTGGTAGGCAGTCTATGCGTCGGCAATCGGGTTTTTATGATCGGATATTTGGCGCGGCATACGTCCACAGCCGCGTTGCCGTGATAAAAACATAGAACTTTTAACGCACTGATATTGTGTGAAAGACCCTTAGCGGAAAGCCCTCGGCCTTTGAGCATCAGAAAATACTCCTTGACATCCTCGGCTGTTAGCTGGGCCGGATCCATGGTAGTGACCTTGTCAGCTTTACGTAAAGCCTCAAAATCCTTGGCCATACGGCTGAATCTACGGACTCGCTCGTCGTACGTAGATGTGGCGAGCAGTCCGTAGTGAGCACGTAGGTACTCGTTGGCGGCGTGGCGGAATGGGTACCGGCCTTCAGCGTTGGGTGTCATGCATTACTCGTGTTATATCGCTGATTGGTAGTACTCCCTGGCATCGGATTTCCAGTCAAAGAAGAATTCCTGGAAGCTCTGCGAGTCGTCCGCTTATGTGCGCCGGGTGATTCCCGCACACGTAATCGATATGCGGCCGGTCGTCCCAATCCATACCGCGGCATGACTCATCCTTCTGGCGAGGGCAGGACTGACAGAACCATGCGATCATTAAATCACATCCGATGTGTCGAAAAGCGCACAGCTTATCAAAATTCCATAGCTCTCACGCGCAATTTCTTCCATGAGGAAAGGCTTCATATGCATTATGTCCCTATACATTTCAGAATCAGAAGGGTAAAATTGTAGCTCTTTTTGCATCAAGTTAATAATTACATCAATTAAATTTGCATTATCGCAGATAGCATATTCGTATATCGCACTCGTTAGTATTTTCCACATTAACATTGTTTTTTTATTCATGTTTCCACGTTTCCTGTATCCTTAAGAGAATAGGAGGGATGGAGGGTACGAACAGAATACGTGGGGAGATTGTTCGCGGATTTGAACCCTCATTTCCCATTTCAGTTTTTGACCTATATTCCCCTTGGCTGCTTTTCCCACGTTAACCGATAATGGTTTTGGGTTCTATTTAAGTCCTTTCCCGAAAACATTATTGGGTAAGTAAAGATAAATGAAGAATTACCAATAACATTTTGTGGATAACATAGAGGATTTAATATCTCGGATCAATTCGATTAAGGTTTTGAAAGGAGTATACTATAACTCTGGAATTAACCAACAAGAGTTAACAGACGGAGAGGGTAAAAACTCTAGAATAAAACGGTTAAAAGAATTCGTAGAAGCAGGGTACATACAAGAAGTTAAAAGTTCGATCGGTCGAACGGTTAAGACATATTACATAACTGATAAGGGTAAAATATTCATGGAAAAATGGTTAGACATAGAGCGCGGAGAAGGAAAGATGCCAATAAATCACGGCGCACCTTCGGAGCAAGGGAATAAGGTAGGCTGAATATGGGCGATGTTCCTGTTGCCGATGAATGGACAAACCTTAATACCAAACTCGCCCAGATTATATTGAATCATTATTGTCATTGTTACGGTTATGAAAAGTGTGTGGCCGAACTCGTTTCGTACATCAAAGATTATGTGAAGGTTCGGCGGTTCGGAGGGATCACGCCTGATTGGATATGCAAAGAGAAAATTCAGCCGGATGTGAACGCATTTTTGGATTGTAGAATAAACAGCATCCTCGAAAGGGAACGGAAAAAAAGGGAAAAGGAAGAGAACGCTACGGAGAGGAAACGATGAGCAAAAAGCAGGAAAGACCTCAACTTTTTTATGTTAAATATCTGAAGGTACAAGCGTTTGCGCTTCATAGTAACTCATTGAAGGATAAAAAACAAATGAGATTCCCAGGATTCTCCGGGAGTACATGCGTTCATTCAGTGCTGGTAATGAATGAGTTCGGCGCGCCTGAATTGTTTGATATTTTTGAGAACAACAACGACAGCGATTATGTATTTGTTCCTGCACAATCGGGTATATATGCCGTTGTCGAATGTCATGGGCACGATGAATTATATGTTGTCGGGTACATTTCTAAGGACAACATACCAGTCCTGGAGATCGGGTTAATGGGTGGCGAATACGAAGTACGGTTGGAACGATCTATTATCGTCGGAGAAAGACCTACAAAGGTTTGTGAAAAATGCCGAAGAATATATACGTTTGACGATCCTCCGTTCTGCGTCGGATGCGGTTCAGAACGGGTGCGTTATGAAACTATAAAGTGGGAAACGGACTATAAGAAATACGGTGTGAAACATCTAGGTGTCGTTTACGGCGCGGAGGATTTTAAACGGAAAAAATGATTTCCCATTATAAAAATATTGAAATGTTTTTATATCTCCGATGTTCTGATAGTTTTCTCAAGGGTGTCGAAGATAGGGTACACGCTCAAGTTTTGCAGTATCTTTTTATATTTCGAAGATTCTACTATCGTATGTGTAAGCCCCGTGTTAGTTGTGATAACATGACCTCGCGGGCAACATTACTTTTTAATTCTGACGTTCTTTGATGTGATGCGCCGTATGTTGATGTTCAGTTTGGAGGTTTCTTTTTCACCACGTATGATCTCTCTGGCTTCCCTCGGTATGAAGTCGTTGGTTTGGAGGATGTCGCGGCGTTCTCCGGCCGCCGAATCTTCGACATAACATTTTTTGACCTTCTTGTTCTTGACCTTAGCCGACTCCTCTACAATCCGCTCGCCGTGACCGCCGGTAATGGCTTTATGCCTATCTAAGACTACAATAAACCCGTCGTCTGCCGTCGAACCGAATGTATCATCCATAAGTTCGGAAAGCGTTTCCCTATATGCAGTATCCCGATTCTTTGATTCTCTCCACCATTTCGGGTTATCTCCCGATGTCTTTCTGATGAAAACGGCGTTGGATTTCGGATCAAGCTCTGACGCATCCGAGATAACTATATCTCTTTCTTCCGGTGTGGAATATCTCGACTTGAGTTCCGATTTCTTCCATAGTTTGCGATATTTTGCAGATATGTTACTAAACTGGATCGGTTGTATAACGACGGATGCAGTCATTACAAAATCTGGATCGTCCGGCGTGTCTAACCCAGGGTCGCCTATCTCGTCAACGATTATTGTTATCGTGTTGTCCGCTATCTTCCTTTTCGCCATTTGACACCTCTTATGCGTTACTTTAGTGTGCGGTTTTGCTTTGGGAGATTACCGCAAACTCCTAGTCCTCGTCTGTGCGGTGTGAGTCACTTTTTCCTCTTACCTTTGCCCTTTGCTTTTGCGGGCGATTTGATCCTCGGGTTCGAATTACCGTTGCGTATCAAGTGCTCAACGGTCTTTCCGTCCCGCTTGTAGATTACTTCTTCTCTGACTATTTTTCCACCTCCTTTTAGCTTATTTTTCATTCCAGAATGAGTGTTGGTTTTCGTTTTTGATCGCGCCGACGGCGGCAGATAATCGCCGATATTCCGCCGATAGTATCGAACGGCGCAACACACGCGCGCGCATGATGCGGGCGCGTAGATGACCTCTGCCCGATAATCGCGATAATCTCATTTCTTCAGCAGCTCCTTAACTTTTGAGATCGCTTCAGACACATACCCTTGTCTGATGGTCTTACCGTGGCGATCGGACAGAATATCGGCGATCTCAGTCTGCGTATGGTCGTTTGTTATGTCCAGATCGTAGCACTCTATGCGGAGGGCCCATTTCGGATCTGACCTGTACTTGTATAGGATCTCGTCTTCCGTCTGCCTGTCGGCGGCGAAATATTTTTCTGAAGGCAAGAGGTCAGGAAGAACCCAGGGCACTTCCTCTGTAATGTAGATTCCTGCGCCGCCCTCTTCGGGCTGGCGCGAGGATATGCGCGCCACTGAGATGGATTTGGCGTTATCATTTCCTTGGTCTATTGCATCCCATATCCGGAATAGTACATCGAAGTACTTGGGTCCTATAATGTCCTCAATATTTCGAACATCATTGCGTCCGGTCATCCCGGTTTTGAATATTATTAGATGTCCGTCTCTCAGTCCGGGATCCAGTTCGATCCATCTTTGCCAACCGAATATGTGTAGTATAAGGGCAGATCTCCCTGGAAATCGGTTCATGTATGCATGTCGGGTCCGGTTGAAATCCTTCAAGAACTGAGCCTGCTTATGGATCTCTCGAGATGAGGCGTAAGATGTGGCATCGTCGATTATGAGCAGCTGTACAGGTCTATCATCGATGAGCTCAATAGCTACACGCGGATCGTCGGTGTATACGATGTTAACATTATCTACGCCGCCGTATCTGTCGAGCGCATAAGAGGCCAAGAAGTTCTTTGTCGTGGTTTTGCCGCTTCCCATCTTGCCTACGATGCAAAGGTGCCTATGCTCTACTGATCGCGCCGGGATCGACCTGAAAAAGCGACTATTCGCCATGGATGTGATGTCGTACGGCTCTTCATCGGGCGGCCTAAGGGCCTCTGTTGTGAGAAGATAGGTTGGCGTATTGAGAGTTAGGAGAGGATACGCTTTCATTATCTCCCTCTCAATAAATCTTCTATATTGATGTCAAAAATTCTATGATTTCCATTGATCGCATTGAATTTTACCTCGGCATTATCTTTGAAATCCTCTATTATTTCCTCGATGCTGTCCTTGGCAGCCGCGTCTTCGAAATAGCTTATCATTTCTTTTATGAGCCTGCGAGCGAAAAGACGCTTAGAAATCTCATGGTGTGCCGATATCACAGCACCAATTGTTTTTATCACTTCTTTTGGCGTTTTACCGGCGTTTTCATCGGTAAAGGATGAAAATTTCTTTTTGTGGGTGTGATCAAAAACGATCTTAACGTTGACTTTTCTGTATGAGCAAGTCCAGGTCAATGTTTCATCATTGAAGCGTATTTGACCTCCATTATCCTTGAAAGATTGAATTATCTCATCAAGCTCACGGACGTCATTGTCTAGAATGGTAGGAAGGTCTCCAATCACTTGCATGAGATTGAGCTGGTCCCTCCATACTTTTTTACCCACTGATATCGCGTGATCTATCTCAAACGATCTTCGGCCGCCCGCTTCTTTACTCTTCTTTCTGAACATTATCTTTTTCCTCCTTTGCAGAAAAAATTAACTCTTTCTCTTGCTCTGTAAGTATAGTTATTGCGTTGTCTTCCTCCTTTTTGGCCATATCTTCAGATCGGCGAGTGACCTCAGCAAATTGCATTTGCGGCGACTGGGAAAAGGCATCCGCTATGAAGTTGGCTATAAACATGGGAAGTCCGGTGTTAATGAAGTGTAGCAGGTCAATGTATTTTTTATGGGCCTCTGCCGCAGATTCGTTCGCTTTATTCACTGCGTCAGCCTCGAAGCACAGCTGATCCATTGAAACCATTGATCCATGAGCTTTTTTAACGATCATGGCGTATCTCTGACGTACTTTCTTTTTGTTGTAGTCTGAGCTCCATTTAACCGGAACAGCTGCATAACTATCTACCATCATCATCTTTCTTTTAAATGCCGGGAAAAGAGGGTACTTTGTAGGCTCATACCAATCTGCATCTCCGAACGGTGTTTTAGACAGGATGAAAACGTGGTTTTTGAAAAATAGACGTTCGAATAATGCTTTGTTATTCTGGATCGCGAATGCCTTACGCCCATCCACGTCATATATTACCCATGGTGTACCCTGAGAAAGTTTATTTTTCGGATCTCTTTTTCTCACGATTATATACTTAAGGAATCCGTCAATCAAATACCCAAAAGTGTAGCCGCTGAAGAAAGCAATGTATCCGGCAGGATCTAGCCCGATGATGATCCCCAACACTATGAAGGCGGTAATAATACTTGCCGTAACAAACTCTATAGGAACTAACATGTTAGTCACGCGTCGCACTCTTACGCCTATATAGGTCGCTGTGATAGCGATTCCGGCCCCTATGAGCTGACTTAATTCAATCATCGCATCATCCTCCTATCGCGGCAGAGGCAAGCACTACCGTTAGCACTAAAGCGAAAGCAACAGCAATTCTTTCGAAATTTTTATGGTGCGCCCCATACGCTCCGTATGCCATGCCGCCGATATAGGCCGCTACCATGAAATTGGATACTGCGGCGGCGAACGAGGACATGTCGCTACTGAGCGGCCGTATGACCGATATGGAAACGGCCCCAAGAATAACCGTCGCCACCAGCACGACTACGGACAGGTACACACCGGCAAACTTATGGAAAAAGAAGCCTGCTACCATCCCGAAGAAAGCGATCAGAGGAATGGCCGTCATGATTATTATCATCTAGGCCCTCCCATCCACCAAGGCAGTAAGCTGCGGAACCACGATATTATGTCATCTATGTACAGTATTAGTAGCCCTAAGCCGAGTAGAGCTAGCCCGATCAGAGCCGCCGGCGTGTTGCCTCTGCCGATGGCGTATCCTAGAATTAGCAAGCTTACCATTATGATGATTATAGGCACCATATCCGATGCCGATTCTATTATTATCGGCGGCACAATTGGCCCTGGCGGCGTTCCTGTGTCTACGGTGTACCTCTTTAGTACTTCGGGCGTGAGAGTTATGCTATCTACCATTTCGCCGCCTGCTCTTATCTGTGTGACGTGGATGGTAAATCCATCCTGTAACCAGGCAGTTTGGAATTGTGATGCCGGCGTAGGACCATACCAATCATCGATTTCTCCGGTACCCCATATCTGAACAAAACCGGGTCCATACCATGATGTCATACCGCCCACGGTAAATGTCTGTTCTCTCAGCATCGAGAAAGGAGTAAATGCGATATCCTGATACATCAGGATGTTGTCCTGATAGATGTCCCCTCGGATGAATGTATCAAGAGATTGCGGATTCCAGACCATATTAAGTCCATCGAAAAGAGCATCGCCGAACATTTCGTATATTCTGGCAATCTGGACCATTTGCTGTAACGCCAGCATGTGCGCCTGCTGTGCCGTCATATACACGCCGGGAATATTGGTTATCATTGATGATGGCGAAAGCCACGGAACGGATTCCTGGGTCACGTCGAATATCTGCCACATTACTTCTCCGGATCTGGCAGTGATCACTACAGTCTGATTCATTCTATCTATTAGTCCGCTCCATGCCGCTATAAGGTCTGGGTTCTGTCCTGAGTCGGTTCCCGTACCTACCACTATCGTGGACTCCATAGCATTGTTTCCATATCGGTCAACGTACCCTAAGTTCAAAGATAGGTTATGTGTTAACGTGGGAAGCTGTCCCGGTACGTTAGAGAATGTGCTAATTCCGTCCGATGTGAACCATGTATAGGATGTCGATCTGTGGATTAGCGTTCCTTGGACCTCCGCTGCATTAATATCAGCGGCCATAGATAGCGGCCCCGCGAAAGTAGAATTGTTCGTCTCTATCTGATAAAGACCCGATCTTATTTGCGTCTGTGTGCCGGTGTACGTAAGTTGCGACATATCGTTAGGCCCAGGGAGGAGTACGACCGTAAGCCCTGCGGTTGTACTGCTCCCTGTCCATATATCCCTCAAAATTATGTTGCTGTTCGTCAGATTATGCAACGTTCCTGACGTTATCTGATTGTATGTTCCGCCTTCCGTGTATATCTGAGCGTCAATATAGACGGTCTGACCGGCTGATCCGCCGGTAACCAGAGTTGCAAAATCCATAACCGAGTTCCTAAGTTCGGCGTTTCCGGTATCCCATACGAGTTGGGCCGTCATTTGTGATAGATGTGGAAAGTCATTGAATTGATTGATTACATCGATCATTGAGCGCATCGCATTGTCTAAGGCCGCTTGCCAATTATATACTAAATTTTCCATGTTAAGACGCATAAATGACGCATCAACGGCCAGGTTAGGATCATATTTTTGTCCGTAGGTCCAAAGCTGACCTACGGCGAGTTCTATAGCTCGATTCCAGTGCGCTTGCGAGAATCCCCAAAGCGTCGAGTTGCTTGGGAGTATGGAAGCGGCAAGTGAAACGGCTCCGTCTCCATACCATGCTATCTTTTGGGCTTCGGCTTGTCTGAGTACCGCATTAATTTCTTCCTGCTGACTGCCTGCCGATCCTCCTGCCGACGGCCCGGCAAGAATATACCCAAAAACCACACCTGCCGAAAAAATGGCCAGCGTAGCGACTAAGAGTACTACAATCGGCTTCATTGCAGGCTCTATCCCAATAAAAGCGGGATCTACTCTCATTTGATTGAGTATATGAGGCTCAATAGCAGACAGTAAGTATTCGAACTCTGCCTCTGTAAGGTTGCCTGGATCGCCTATGCCTACATCTTCCATTTTTTCGCTGTGTATACCAAAAAGCGACGCGGTGCCGGCTAGCACCATAATTGACGCTATCAGCACCGTGGCCGCTGTCTTCTTCTTATTTTTCATAATATCACTCCTAGAAATGCGGAAATGGATCCACAAAGTACAGAAAATATTGTAATATCATATCTGCCGCCGCCTGCCGCGATTATTGCCACGATAACTAGTGCCAAAGCAAAGGCGAAAAAGACGGAAGAGAAGTTCCCGGATTCGTAGGTCTCTTGGCCGCTTG
Organism: Candidatus Methanomicula labiotermitis; assembly: GCA_009780575.1. Classification (GTDB taxonomy): domain Archaea; phylum Thermoplasmatota; class Thermoplasmata; order Methanomassiliicoccales; family Methanomethylophilaceae; genus Methanomicula; species Methanomicula labiotermitis. The sequence continues at coordinate 5,755 of WQZU01000001.1, read as the reverse complement.
TAACGCCTGATATCTCAATCGTTTGCGACACTTGCGCTATGGTCGTCCCTCTCGATACCGTCAGCGTGAGTATGTGCTCCCCGTTCTCGGTGTATTCGTGATACATCCATCCGGTCGGACTCGGAGCGTACGTTATATGATCGCCCGATTGCGTCCATTGGACTGTGAGAGATTCCCAGTTTTGTGTACCAGTGTACATTATCCGTACTTCGGTATCGCTAACTTTTTCGAGTACGAAAGCGGGCACTAAAACGCCTGTAATGCTCACTGTCTGCGATGTTGTTACCTGGATTCCGAGGCGGGTTGCTGTGACCGTTATAGTCATTGTACCGTTGGATTCGTACTCCTGATAAACCCAGACGTTTCTAGGAAGTATGGAATGACTCCCTCCGGCCGTCCATTGAACTGTGAGTATCGTAGCGGCATCCCAAGAGCCGCTATACATAATCCGTACCTCAGTGTATCCGACCCTTTCGAGTAGGAACGCCGGCGATAAGTAGTCTGTATTAGCAGGGCGTAAAAGAACCGTCCATGACTGATCTGTAGCGCCGTTAGTGGATACGGTCATTGTTATTACGTTGCCTACTAGGTTGATATCAGAAAAAGTTCCGACTATCCGCACATAGTTTATGGATCCCCCGGGTATGAACTCCCAGGTTATCCATGTCGGACCCTCTACTGTGATCTGATATGATGCGGTTGCGGCCACGGGAACTATCGCGACATATTCTTGGTTCCGGTAGGCAGTTTCTGGCATTGACGGGATAAGATTATCCACTGTCGCGGACGCTGACGCTTCCGCGCCGAAGCTGTTAACCAGAGTTGCGGATACTGTAAATATCCCTCCGATCAGGTATGTGTAGTTGCGGGTAGTGTTTTGGTTCTGCTCTGTAGTTCCATCTCCGAAATCCCATATTATGATCGCAAAATTGATAGGAGTCTGCAGAACGAAATCAAAGTTTCCTGACCCGTTGCTGATAACAGTTATTCCATTGATTGATGGTGTGCCCGATATGACATCAGTTGTAACCCATAGTCTAAGGACGAGAGTATTGTTATTTCCCGTCGGCCCTGTAAGCTTTAAAGCGAACTCGTAAAGCCCGGGTTGCGTGAAGTTGAAGTTTACAGTTCTAGTTATGGGGTCTATGGTAGCACCGGTTACGGTATTTGTGACTCCTCCAACCGTATTTGTTACTCTGATAATGCTCATCGTATCCGCCGGGTTGTTGGTGCTGACGGTGTAAGACCAAAAAGACAATCCGAAAGGGTCAAGGTTACGGATCTCATGCGGGTAGACGTGAATAAAAAGGCTCATTACAGAAGAGGGCCGGCCCGCCTGCGATGCCGTTATACTTAGTTCGTAGGTTCCGGATACTAGCTCCATCGTAGCTATTGATATCGTGCGGTTAGTTTGATTAATTGTTAAGTCTTGCGAAATATTGGGGTTCGTCCATTGCGCAGATATGACGGATCCGGCCGGTGCCCCGGTAGTGTACGTGAAACCGTCCAGGTAATGGACATAGACGCTATCAGTATTAGCAGGGAATGCCGAAGAAAAAGCTGATATTGTGAATGTCTGCGTTGCGGCGGAAAAACCTCTTGTCGCGATTAAAGTAACTTCGAAGTTCTGAGATGTTCCAGCAGTAGGAGCCGGTACAGTACCGCTTATCGTTCCTCCTGACAAAGTAAGCCACGGAACTCCGGATACTGATAGCGTGGATCCGGATACGTTCAGCGTGGGTGTATATGTCCACACACTCCCGGATATTAAAGATAGATTGGCTGGCGATGAGGTAATTGTCAGAGGGTCAAGTATAGGCATCCCTCCATTCGTTCCGCTTACGATCTTCCACGGAAGAGCCTGATTAAGATTATTGATCGCGATCCCCTGCGCCAGGGCGGGAAGAAGTGCATTAGCGTATAGTGTTGTTCCATTAGCTGCCGTTATTGCCTGTGTTGCCGGATTAACTATCCCTACGCTCTCTATTGTAAGGGTTCCGGATCCTCGGATTGTGTGTATCGGGAGACTCATACCATATGCTCCCTTGAATGATATATGTCCGATTACCACATCTGACGCGATATCAGATACCATACTTCCGGCGCTACCGCCGAACTGCTGTACCGTTCCTCTATTGTAGCAATTAATTATTGCGGTAGAAGCCAATTCAGACACCCCTCGAGGAAGATTAATTATGCCTGACACTACAGAGCTTCCTCCGGAATTGTTAACGGTTACAGTTCCTGCGTTGAAGCAATTAATTATATGCACATGTCCCGAGTGGACTATCCCGCTAGCGTATGCCGTAGATGCTCTATTGTTAGTTGTGGTAACTGCGCCGGTGTTGTATGTGTTTATTATCAAAGAGTGTCTCATGTCATTAACTGTCCCGCTTTCTGTAGCCGTGGCCACAATACCCGCCGCCGTGCCGTTAATTGATGATACCGCTCCTGTGTTGTGGCTGTCTGCGATGGTAACACTCGTTCTTATTGATCCGGCTATGCCGCCCACGTGTAGTGTCGATGAGATCGTCCCAAGTGGCGTTCGGTTATCTCCCAGGATGCTGCCGGTGTTGAAGCTATTGATAGATGATGAATTGGTAGCGTGTCCTACAATGCCTCCTATGCGCATTGTTACGGCTCCGGAGGTTGCAAGTTGAGATGAGGATACAGCGGAATCGTTGTACGAGTTACTTATTGTCGCCTGATCTGCGTATCCTACGAGCCCTCCTACGTACCCTGTAGTGCTTGCCACAGTGGAATTTATAGTTAGAGATAGGGTACTATTGACGATCCCCAGATTAGTAATTGTGCCTCCGGGTCCAAGATGTCCGAAGAGGCCCACGAAGTACATACCACTTGCGTTATTTACCGTCATTGAGATGTTAAGCCCTGATATGGCGTATCCTCTGCCGTCCAGGGTACCTGTAAATGGTCTCGATTCCGTGCCTATCGGCGTGTGATTATTAACCCCTGTCAGCGTAATATTGCCCGTAAGATAGTAGTAGGCTTCTAATGACCAAGTCACGCCGCTTATAGTCTGACCCGATCCGATCCGTGCGAGGTCAGCCGCCGTTATTATTGGTATTGCGCCAGTGGGCGGCGCGGATATAGTGATATCGTTTTCCGCGCCGTCCGTGTCAATAACGCTTATTACAGTCGCTAGTCCTGCGATTGACATAATCAGCGCGGCACAAATCGCCAAAGCTTTACTCATATGATATCCCTCCTATTATAGCTAATATGAGTGCCATTCCGGCACCCGCAATACATAATCCGAGTTTAAAATTCTTCATAGCTATAATGAATCCTATAATAATCAGAGCGCCAGCAAAGAGAAATAGAATGAAAGCTAGATTAGACGTGTCTTGAGAGTCGGATATCGAGATTACTATTATTTGCACATCTGATACAGTTAGTCCTCCGATTATCCACTGCGCAGTAAGCACTATGGTATGCTCTCCTGAGGCAGTGACGTGTCCGAACAAGAGTCCATCATACCAATACAACCCTACCGGAAGGTTGATGGCAGTGACCGTCGCGCCATGCGTGAGAATAGGTACGAATATTATCTCTTCTCCGGGATAGGCGGATATATTCACGGTGTGCACCGAGAAAGACGGAAGTTCAGGCGGCATGTCTAGTGAATGCCTTAGTACCGGAAGGCCGCCGTTGATATCCGGGTCAATAGTCCAAATGCTAACGAAATCCCATCCCGGTATTATGCCATAATCGGTGTGAGTGGTCCCCGTGAAGTATATGGATTTCCCGTACTGTGCGTCTGACAATGACGGTGTCATACTCTCCATGCTGAAAATGCCTGATGCCTGATGCGGAAGCCTACCAGGATTGCTTATGCCGTCTATATTAGGCAGACCCGCGACGGCTATTCTATCAGGTCTATGAGTTCCGTCAGGGTAGAAAAGACTGTCAGCTATCGCGAACGTGTTGACTATAGATGAGGTCGTATCGAAAAGTCCGGCGATTGCGCCACTTGCCCCGGTAATTGGCGCGGCACTGTAGGAGTTAATAATATGTACGCGCTCCACTGCATCACCTACCAGCCCTCCCGCTAAGGCTACCTCTATACCGGTTGATACCGGGCCTATGTTGAAAGAGTTTATTATTGTCGTTACCCTTGTATTTCCAAAAAGCCCGCCTGCGTTTCCGAATCCGTCTGACGAGATCGAGCCTGCGTTAAAGACTCTATCTACAATAATGGGGCTAGATGAATTGCCCGATCCTATAATTCCGCCTAAGTTAGAGCTTGCTCCTAATCGGGTGCCATCAGATGTTATATCTCCTTGATTGAATGAGTCGATAATTAGTATATTGTTCCCTAGCGCCCTCCCTATTATTCCTCCCACATCCGAAGATAATGCTGAATTAATTTTTCCCAGGTTGGATGATTTAGATATGGTGCCGCTGGATCCGTTAGAAGTGAGGCCTATAATGCCCCCGATAATGCCTCCGTTATAGGTGTTGCTTATGTTGCCCGTATTGCTGAACTCAGAAATAGAATAGCTAAGATTAGCACTCCCTATCGCGCCTCCTACCCTCTGTGCGTGTAAGGTCCCGGAGAAAGAAGAGTTTTCGATTGTGACATTAGATGATATTCCTACTAGGCCTCCAACAGAATGAGTAGAAATAAGAAGTGAATTCGAAATGGTTCCATATACGTGTGTGTGAGAAATGTGAGTATTATTAGCACTAGATATTACTCCTCCGGAGTTATTGGTAACCACCATCTCGATGGAAAGAAATATCGAAGTAACTGTGCTTCCGGACGTGTTACCAAAAAGTCCTCCAACACCGCCATTAATCGTCAGTCCTGATATTGTGTGTCCTTGTCCATCAAGCGTTCCTGAGAACGGAGTAGTTGATGAGCCTATAGGTGTCCATTCTCCCGACATAACGATGTCTTGAGTGAGGTAGTAGTAAGCGTTCATCGGCCATGCGCCCGCAGCGGCACCCGTGGATCCGATCATAGCGAGATCGGCGGCGGAGGAGATCGGGATCGCGCCCGGCGGCGGCGTTTGTGCTCCGATCGTGTCAAGTGAAAATGATATGTCGCTATCTGTGTCGCTATCTAGGTGCGGTACGAACACAGCCGCCGTTAGTATTACGGCGGCGAATACGGCGAAGAATGCTTTTTGCTTTGAGTTGGTTATCATTGCGAAGTTATGACATATGGAGCTTAATAATCTGACATTTTGTACAAATGTACAAAATGATAGTTTAATATATATCCTGTTGAAAAAAGGAGTTTAAGACGGTTTTAACTTCGGCGATAGTCATACCGTCGTTTATTCCTAGCGATTGGAAAAACATACGGACCGAGGCATCTATTATCTCTGACTTTCTGTAACCGGTGATCGCGGCGATCTGATGTAAGAGCGCTTCGCTATCGAGTTTGAACGAGATACATACTCTTTTCTTTTGTTCGGCTTTCATCGTCATTTATTCCTCTGAATAGATTATCTCGGTTATCTTTCGCTGTACAATCGTAGGCTTTAGTATTACCTTCTTTCCTGAAGAAGGATCGTAATTGGTCCATAGTACTTCTTGGCGAGGCGCGTGAGTCTCGCATGAGTAATTAATGGGCGCCACGTGACGCATCCATCCTGAGTATAGAGTATCGTATAGCGGTGAGTCATAACCTGATATCGCCGCCCTTCCCTCAATGTTCTGAAGGACAGCGGCCAGTCTGTAATGATACCGATTATCAATCTCACAATCGTAATCATTGCTTGAT